>DASWHT010000515.1:0-8017 GCA_036398075.1 Binatia bacterium
GTCGTGGTCTTTTTCGAAGCGCTCGGCCAGATCCTGGCAACCATGGCCTGTCGTAACGGCAAATGCGCCGATGTAATCGACCCGCCTGCTCTCGCGCGGCGCAATAAAGTCGGCGAGCGCCAATTGCGGCTTGCCGCGCTGGTTGTCCTTCTGCTGGCGCAGCGTGTGCAAGCGCGCCAGCTCGATCGCGCGCGTCACATCGGCGTAAACGATAATATCGTCGCCGTCGCTGTTCGCCGTGAAAAAGCCGTAGACGCCGTGGGCCGTGAATAATTTCTTTTCGACGATTTCATTGAGCAGCTCCTGCGCGTTGGCGAACAACTCGCGAGCCGCCGGGCCCCGGGTCGGATCGCTTAGCAAATTCGGATAGCGGCCGCGCATTTCCCAGGTGTGAAAAAACGGCGACCAGTCGATATAAGGCACCAGCTCATCGAGAGGAAAGTCTTTCAAGATTTTCCGCCCCGTAAACTCCGGCACGGCGATGTGATGATCGTCCCATTCCGTGTGCAGTTTGTGCCGCAATGCCTCTTCGTAGGTCAGCAACTGTGTGCCGACGCGGTTTTCGAACTGTTCGCAGATCTCCTCTTGATCTTTACGATTTTGCGCATCCAGCGCCTTGCGTGTGTCGGGCTTCATCAATGCGCCGACCACCGGAACGGCGCGCGAAGCGTCGATCACGTGAATCGTTTCATGCTTATACGCCGGCGCGATTTTGACCGCCGTGTGGCGCTTGCTCGTCGTTGCGCCGCCGATGAGCAGCGGGATATTCAAACCGCGCCGGGTCATCTCGGTGGCGACATGAGTCATCTCGTCTAGTGACGGCGTAATTAGCCCGCTCAAACCGATGATGTCTGCTTTCTCTTGAATCGCCGTGTCGATGATTTTGTCCGCCGGCACCATGACGCCGAGATCGATCACGTCGTAATTGTTGCAGCTCAAGACCACGCCGACGATGTTTTTACCTATATCGTGTACGTCGCCTTTGACCGTGGCGAACACCAACTTGGTCCGCCGGTCGACGTTCTGCGCCGCTTTTTTCTCCGCCTCGAGAAACGGCGTCAAATAGGCTACGGCTTTTTTCATGACGCGCGCGCTTTTGACCACTTGAGGCAAAAACATCTTGCCCGAGCCAAAGAGATCGCCGACGACGTTCATACCATCCATCAGCGGCCCTTCGATGACCGCCAACGGTTTGCTGTGTTTGCTTCTTGCCTCTTCGACGTCTTGATCGATGAAATCCGTGATGCCCTTGACGAGGGCGTGGGACAAACGCTCTTCAACCGTGCCGTCACGCCAGCTATCGTCCTTGGTGACGGTTTTATCGGTTTTTTTGACCGTCTCGGCGAAGGCAACCAGCCGCTCCGTCGCATCGGGCCGGCGATTGAGCAGCACGTCTTCCACGAGTTCGAGCAAGTCTTTGGGAATCTCTTCATACACCGACAGCATGCCGGGATTGACGATGCCCATGTCCATGCCGGCCTTGATAGCGTGATATAAAAATGCCGAATGCATCGCTTCGCGCACCGGATTGTTACCGCGAAACGAAAACGAAATGTTGCTCACGCCGCCGCTGACTTTTGCTCGCGGCAGGTTCTGTTTGATCCAGCGCGTGGCTTCGATGAAGTTGACGGCGTAATGGTTGTGTTCTTCGATGCCCGTACCGACGGTGAGAATGTTCGGATCGAATATAATTTCCTGCCGCGGAAAGCCTATTTGCTCCGTCAAAATCTTGTACGCTCGCGCGCAGACTTCGATCTTTCGCTCGAACGTGTCGGCCTGGCCCCGTTCGTCGAAAGCCATCACGATCACCGCCGCGCCATAGCGGCGCACCAGCCGCGCTTGCGCGATGAATTTCTCCTCGCCTTCCTTGAGGCTGATGGAGTTGACGATGCCCTTGCCTTGCACGCACTTGAGTCCCGCTTCGATCACTTCCCACTTGGAGCTGTCGACCATCACCGGCACTCGCGCAATTTCGGATTCGCCGGCGATGAGCCGCAAGAACTTCTCCATCGCCGCCATGGAGTCGAGCATGCCTTCATCCATGTTGACATCGATGATCTGCGCGCCGCCTTCGACTTGCTGGCGCGCCACGCTTACCGCTTTTTCATAATCATCGGCGAGGATGAGCTTGGCGAACACCGGCGAGCCCGTCACGTTGGTCCGTTCGCCGATGTTGACGAAATTCGATTCAGGCCTGACCGTGACACTTTCGAGTCCGCTCAAGCGCAAATATGGTTTAACCTCGGGAACACACCGCGGCGGTTTTCCTTTAACGGCAGCCGCCAGCGCGGCGATATGCGCGGGCGTCGTACCGCAGCAACCGCCGACGATATTCAACCAGCCGTTGTCAACCCACTCGCGCAACTGCGGCGCCAACGACTCGGGAGTTTCCGGAAAACCGGTCGGCAAAAGCGGATCGGGAAGGCCCGCGTTGGGATGACAACTGACATAGATCGGCGCGATGCCCGACAGTTCGTCGATCAGCGGGCGCATCTCTTTGGGGCCTAACGCGCAGTTCAAGCCCACGCTCAATAGCGGCACATGGGAAATCGAGTTCCAAAACGCTTCAACGGTCTGCCCCGTGACGCCGCGATTGCTTCCCGGCTGAATGAACGTGACCGACGCCATCAGCGGCAAATTGATCTGGCGTTCGTCGAACAGTTTCAAAATCGCAAAGAACGCCGCTTTCGAGTTGAGCGTGTCGAAGATTGTTTCGACCAGCAGCAAGTCGGCGCCGCCGTCGATCAAACCGCGCGCCTGCTCGTAATAGGCGTCGACCAGTTCGTCGTAGGTCACGCCACGGGTCGCCGCGCTGTGTACGTCGGTGGAGATCGAGCAGGTGCGATTGGTCGGACCGATGGCGCCGGCGACAAAACAGCGCCGCAAGGGGTCTTTCGCCGTCACCCGTTCCACCGCCCTCTTCGCCGCCCGCGCGCCGGCAAGATTCAACTCGTAGGCGTGCGACTCCAAGTGGTAATCGGCCATCGAGATCGACGTCGAGTTGAACGTGTTGGTCTCTACAATATCGGCGCCGGCTTCGAGATACTGAACGTGAACGTCCGTGATCAAGTCCGGCTGCGTGATGCACAACAAATCGTTGCAGCCCTTCAGATCTTTGCCATGATCCGCGAATCGCTCGCCGCGAAATTCCTTTTCGCCAAGCTTGTGGGTCTGGATCATCGTCCCCATCGCGCCGTCGAGAATGAGAATTCTCTCGTTCAATAGTTGTCGAAGCGTCTGTTCAATCTGATTCATGACTTTGTCTTCTTGGATGATTTACCCGCTGGCTTTGCCGGCAAGCGCGCGCGGGCGACGAAAATTTCCACCGGCCGATTGCCGTTGCGCGCCATTTTCTCGCCGGCGTAAGATCCGGTTAAATCGTAGTCCACCGATTCGGCCCCGGCTTCGTGAAACCATCGCTCAATCGCTCCGCGGTCGAATCCGAGCCAGCGGTGCGCCATTTGCTCGCGCATCCAATCCTGTTTGTGCTCTACCAAATCGACCAAGATCACCGTGCCGCCGCGCCGGGCGATGCGGCACAGGCCGGCGATGGCGCGCTCTGGATCGGCGAGAAAATGCAGCACCATGACGCAAAAGGCCGCGTCGACGCTGCGGGAACCCAAGGGCAGCTTGAGGGCGTCGCCCTGGCGAAATTCGACGTTGCGAAACTCCCGTTCCTTAGCGACGGCGCGAGCGCGCCGCAACATCTCATGGGAAAGATCGACGCCGATCACCTTGCCGGCAAAACGCGCCAGCTCAAGGGTCAAGCTGCCCGTGCCGCAACCGATATCGGCGAGCGTAAGGCCACGCGGCAGCAATTTCTCGATCGCCAGTGAAGTCACCCGGTCGTCGAAATAGCTCTTGCGGATGCGTTCCCAATCCCCCGCCATCGCTTCAAAATAGCCCCGTGAACGCAGTTGACGACGGCGCCGGCATTCTTCCAGTCGAGCTTGATCGCGTTTGACCTCGGGGATATCGGAGAACCGAGAATGCAGCGACTTGAAGAGTTCCCGCGCCGGCTCGGGCATGGTTGGGCGCCCGGAAAAATAGACGCTCGTCCCTTCCTTGCGATCCTGGACGAACCCGGCCTCGCGCAGAATGGCGAGGTTGCGCGAGACCGACGACTGCCCAGACTCAACGATCTCCTGCACCTCCCCCACCGTGAGTTCCTCTTCGGAAACGGCCGCGAGGATGCGCAAACGCAAAGGGTCCGCTAATGCTTTGAGGACGCGAACAAATTCCATAGGCCAACCGAATTAGCATCATTATATTTAAATATTGCGATATTAACAACAGCAGGTGGCAGATTTCACTAGCAGGTTGCAGAAAAAAGATCCGGAATGCTTCGAGAGCCTCAGCATAAACGGAATTTTCTTAATCATTTCAAATCTATCTCCGTTCGTCCTGACCCCTCGACAGGCTCGGGACTAAATGCTGTCGAGGGGGGCCTGCCCTGAGGCCCCTCGAAGGATCGAAGGACTCCGAGAGAGTTTTTCACCAGCCCGCTATTATAGGGTGCCGAATGCGGAAGTTAAACGACTTTCTGCGCCAATAGGCCCGCCCGAAAAGAGCTCCCACCGCCATCGGCGAATTTTCCTTCGCGGTAGTAAAGAACGCGACAGGCGCGAAAAAAATCCAATAGCTCGTTATGGGCGAGTAGATATTCAGGATTTTTTGGATGGCCGATCTCCTTCTGATCGATCAGGTAGGTTTCAAATATCACATGACCGCCAGCCGCGAGGGCCCAATGGATTTGCGGGATTAACGATCTCTGCAGGTAGTTGCAATGAACAATGAGGTCGTACTGGGCCTGGGGAAGGTGGATTTGTTCTAAATCCGCCTGTTGCCACGATACCGCCAGAGACCTCGCCAGCGTCCGGCGGCGCGCTTCTGCCAACGCGACAGCTGAAATATCCAAGGCGGTAACCTCAAAACCTCGTGCCGCGAGAAACAGCGCGTTTCGCCCCATGCCGCAGGCGATATCGAGAGCTCGACCCGGCGGTATGGACCACGCTTCGGCTGAAATAATCTCGGCGAGAAAATTCGACGGACCGTCGGGGTCCTGCGCTCCGGCATATTGCCGATCCCATCTTTCTTGATCGTCCCGCGCCATAAGTCGCTGCACTTTCGTTCCAAATGGTTCCAAAAGTTCCAATCGTTCCAGCCGTTCGATACCCTTCCTGTCTTCTCACCCGCGCCATGAGAGTGCGTCGCGATACCGGCCACACACGCAAATTTTTTAGCCCTAGCAGGCTGCTCAAAAAGATCCAGAGGCGAGGCGCGCGAACGAAATGGAGTGCTGGAGTAAAGGAGTGTTGGGTCTCGAACCCATCACTCCACCACTCCAGTACTCCAGCCCCTATGGGGTGACGGCGCGCGAATATATTAATTATCGGCATATGGGTCTTTTTCAGCAGTCTGCTATACGGCCCGCGCCAGTGTCAGGACATAGACCTCTCGAGCACCGCCCCGCCGCAGCGCTCGACTACACTCGTTGACCGTGGCCCCGGACGTGTAAACATCGTCGATCAACAATATTCTCATATCCTCGATGGGTTTGTCTGGATTCAACGAGAAAGCGCCGCGCATATTTTTGCGCCGCTCTTCTTCCGTTAGTTGGGTTTGTGGCGGGGTCTCCCGGCGACGTAAGAGGACAAACGGGTCCATAGGCGTATCGTAGGCGCAGCTCACCTGGCGCGCCAGCAAGACGGATTGGTTAAAGCCGCGCCAGCGCAGCCGCTTGGGATGAAGCGGCACCGGCACGATCAGATCGGCGTCGCACTCGCGCAAGAACCCTTCGCAGCCGCGTGCCATGAGTCGTCCCAACGGTTTTCCGAGAGACACTTTGCCGCCGTACTTGAATTTTTGCACCACGCTCCTGAGCGGTTGTTCGGCCAGTTCTTCACGCGGATAGCATGCCCAGGCCCGCGCCTGGACAAAATGGGGAGCCCGCTTTATACAAGCGCCGCAAGGATGATCGTCCCCGCTGGATTCGAGAAATGGCCGGCCACACACGGTGCACAGCGGATGCCTTACGAGCTCAATGCTCGGCCCACAAGAAGAACAAAAGTATTCCGCGTCCCGGCCGTGAATCCAGCCTGCGCACGCACGGCAGCGGGGCGGGAAAAGCCAGTCCACGATCCAGTCGAAACGATCCGCAAGTCCATGTGATGCGGCAAGCTGCATATAGCGCAGTGACCTTAGCAGGAAATTGGCGGCCTCGCGAGTTCACGCTTCCGAGATCGTCCGAAACCTTATATCCGAATCCTTGAACGTTGAACTTTGAACCAAAACTCAAGTTAGCCTGGCACCGGAGCGATGCCTTGCGAGAGGCTAAGATTCGACGATGAGCGACCGGCCCGTCATTTCTTTCGGCTGGGAGACTTCGAGGAGCTTCAAAACCGTCGGCGCGACGTCGCTGCCGGCTCCTTGCTTGAGCTGGAGGTTTCTGCGCTCCTCATCCACAAGGATCAAAGGCACAAGATTGGTTGTATGCGCGGTGTGGGGCATGCCGGTGTCGTAATCGATGAGCTGTTCGATATTGCCGTGATCCGCGGTAATGACCACGCGGCCTTTTTTACCCAGCGCGGCGTCCACCACTTTGCCGAGGCACTCGTCGATCACCTCGCAAGCTTTCACCGATGCCTCAAAGTTCCCCGTATGACCGACCATGTCGGCGTTGGCATAGTTGGCGATCACCAGGCCGAGGTCTTCCTCACGGAATATTTTTACCAGTGCTTCGGTGACTTGCCGCGCGCTCATTTCGGGCTTCAGATCGTAAGTGGCGACGTCTCTCGGCGAAGGGATCATAATACGCTGTTCACCGGGAAACTCCTTTTCGTCCCCGCCGTTGAAGAAATAGGTCACGTGGGCGTACTTTTCAGTCTCGGCGATGCGCAGTTGGCGAATGCCATGATCGCTCGCCACTTGCCCCAGGATTTGCCTCAGTTCTCTCGGCTGATACGCCGCTGGCAGTTTAAACTTTTCATCGTACTGCGTCAGGGTCGCAAAAACCGCAAGGTCGATACGGCGCGGGCGCGGAAACTCTTTAAAGCTTTCCTCCGTAAACGCCCGCGTCAGCTCCCGCGCTCGGTCCGCCCGGAAGTTAAAAAAGATCACCCCGTCGCCGTCGCGAATGAGTCCTTCGTGGCCAGGGTCTTCCACAAGCGTGGGCAGTACGAATTCGTCGGTAACTTTTTCCGCGTAGCTTCGGCGGATCGCCGCCAACGCCGATGGCGCTTTTTTCCCGGCTCCTTCGGTGAGACAACGATAGGCCTTTTCAACACGCTCCCAGCGTTTGTCGCGGTCCATGGCGTAGTAGCGCCCCATAACGGTGGCAATTTTGGTTTCGGGATAGGCCTTGAGCTTCTCGTTTAAGTCGAGCACGAACTGCTCGGCACTGGTGGGCGGCGTGTCGCGGCCGTCGAGAAAAAGATGGAGATATACGCTATTCACATTCTCGCGGCGCGCCATCTCGATCAACGCCTCCAGATGCCGCTGATGACTATGAACGCCGCCGTCGCCTAACAGGCCCATCAAATGGAGCCGCCCGCTTCGCTCTTTGGTTTTCCTCAACGCATCGAGCAGAACCGGATTTTTGTAGAAGCTCCCCTCGTCGATGTCCTTGTGAATCAACGTGAGGTCTTGGTGCACGATGCGCCCCGCGCCGAGAATCATGTGGCCCACCTCTGAGTTGCCCATCTGTCCCTCGGGCAAACCGACATCGGCGCCGGACATGGAAAGACGCGAGTTCGGATAGTTCTGCAACAGCGCGTCCAAATTACGCATCGATGCATGGGCGATGGCGTTGCCGTCTTTTCGCGGGTTGATGCCAAATCCATCCAAAATCACGAGAATTAGCGGGCGCACTATGCTCACGAAAATTCCTTTCCTAGACGGGCAATACCGGGGTCAACGTTTAATGTTCAAAGTTCAAGGTTCGATTTTCCGCTGGAGCTTAAATTTCCAAACTTTGAACCTTGAACCCGAAACTTTGAACGATTCAAAATTGGCCGGC
>DASWHT010000516.1:0-7314 GCA_036398075.1 Binatia bacterium
GAAAACAAAGTCTTGCGGGAGCAGATGGATCAACGAAAACCCGGCCAACTGCGCCTCAAGGTCAGCGAAAAAGGCGCGCTGTCCGTTTACGGCCTCGGCAGGTTTCCCGTGACGCTTTATAAAGAGCAATGGCGCCGGCTGCTCGACATCGCCGACGAGATGAAGACTTTTCTCAAAGACAACGATCACCTGCTCAAGGGCAAAGAATAAGCACGGCACCAGGGTTTGGCGGACCAAGCCTGGACCGCCGATTTGAGACCGAGCCGCGGAGATAACAGCCATGCCGACCATCGATTCCGACGCCCACGTCGTGGAGTCCGAGCACACTTGGGACTTCATGGACTCCGCCGATCAAAAGTATCGCCCGCTGATCGTGCGCCCGCGCGGCGAGCGCGGCGGCGAATACTGGTACATCGACGGCAAGATACGCGGCCTAGTGCGGGTCATTCTCACGGCCAGGGAGATAGCAGAGGTAGCCGAGCGTACGGGCCGTGACATGGGTACGCCCCGGGAAACCCGCGAAATGGAAAACGTGCCGGCCCGCCTGCGCCATATGGATCACCTCGGCATCGACATCCAGGTGCTCTATCCAACCGTGTTCATCGAGCAAATAGCCGACAAGGCCGAGTGGGAGATCGCCATCTGCAGGGGTTACAACCGCTGGCTCGCCGATATTCACAGGCAGGGCCAAGGGCGGCTGCGATGGATCTGCGTCCTGCCGCTGCTCGACATGAGCGCCTCGCTGGAGGAATTGCGCTTTTGCCGCCAACATGGCGCCTGCGGCGTATTCATGCGGGGCATTGAAGGTAACCGCATGATCACCCATCCCTATTTCTATCCACTGTACGAAGAGATAAGCCGCCTCGACATGGCCGTTGGAGTGCACGTCGGCAACGGCAATCCGCAAGTGCTCGAGCTGGTCTCGCAATACAACGGCGGCGGCAGCTTCTGGAAATTTCGCATCCCGGTCATCGGCGCGTGTCATTCCGTAATGATGAGCGAGGTACCGCAGTTATTTCCCAAGCTCCGCTTCCACTGGGCCGAGGCCGCCGCGCAGTGGATACCCTATGTGGTAAAGGACTTGCAGCGCCGCTGGGGCGCCATTGGAAAACCATTGCCGGAGTACCCGCTAAAAGAGTACCGCCAGTTCGTGAGCTGCCAGACCGACGATGACTTAGATTATATTCTCAAATATTCCGGCGAGGACAATATCACGATCGGCACGGACTACGGACACAATGACCAGTCCACAGAGGTCGAAGCGCTGCGTATTCTCAAGAGACAAGGCACGATTAGCGAAAGCCAATACGACAAGATCGCCTATCACAATCCGAAGGCGCTTTTTGCCTTGTAGCCGGCTACTGAAAAAAGCCCCCTCTTTCATTCTCCCCCGCCGAGCGGGGGAGAAAAAACTTTTGTGACCTTTGTAGAAATATAGTTGAAAATTTGCGCAGCTCACGCAAATTTTTCGGTAACCTGAAATACTCGAATGCGGGGATTGACTCGCGTCAAGGCGCAAAGCACGCCAAGTTCGGAATAGTTGTCATTTCGACCGAAGGGAGAAATCTGTTTCAGATCCCTCGCCATCGCTCGGGATGACGGGCATTGGCCCGTCACCTTTGCGGCCTTGGCGTCTTTGCGCGAGATATTCCTAGTTTCGGTCGCGGCTTTGCCACGCTATTCTCTCTGTGGTTAAATTTCTTCTCGGGTAAAAGCGCGCCGTTTCTCACTGCAGCGGCGTTATGAAATGTTTGAACAGCCGTAGCGCCACGCCGGCGTGGCCGCGCGACAGCAAGCCGACGGCGTAGAGGAGATAGGACCCATCGACGAAGAGCTTGGGTTGTTTCGGCCTGAGAACTTCATAACGGCCATTGCCGGCACTACCCGCCGAAAGAATGTGGCCGGCGTGGGGATTGTAAATAAACACGCCGCCCGTGCCGATCACTGTCCGAGTCTCGGATAAGTCCTTGCCGTAGTACATCCATGCTTCCCCTTCGTGGGTGACGATTCTTTCCTTTTTACCGACATGGCGCTCCACGCCGATATCCACGGCGATGCGCGCCAGTTGCGCGTCCACCGCGGCGTGCCACTCCGATTGAGGAACTCTGGAAGTTTCCCGGCTGATATCACCGACGTACTGCGCGATTTGCGCGCGGGAGATGTCGAATCGGGGAAACGCTTCACGAAATTCACCTTCAAAGCACTCGATGCCGACGCGCTCCACCAACGTCCCGGCGTTGAAGCGGATACCCAAGTCGCCTTCGACGGTGCGTTTGGCGAAGGGCTCGGGTAAACCCTGCTCTGCCACCTGCGGCCCCGTCGCCTGACCGTAGCCGATTGAATGAACATCTGTGGTCGCACCGCCCACATCGACCAGGAGTAGATCTCCCCAGCCATTCTCTCCATCCGTCCCCTGCGCGCCGAGCAGCGCGCCTTCGAGAACCGCCATCGGCGTCGGCAATATCACAGGAACTAGAGCGCCCAATCGGTCCATGCCTTTGGCCTGCGTGATGCGCTCCATGAACAATTTACGGATTTCTTCGCGCGCGGTCTCAACCGCCAGTTTACCTGAACGAGGCATAACGTTGGCGGCGGCGCGGACTTCTTTTCCGCCCCGCCTGAGGATCGCGCCGACTTCCCCGGCGACGGCTTGGTTACCCGCTACGACAATGGGCACCGCGAGCGAGGAGCCGGCCAATAGCCTTGCATTGTGCAGAATCGTTTCCGAGTCGCCGCCATCGGTTCCACCCGTGAGCAGGATCATGTCGGGGCGCTGCGCTTCGATCTCAACGACCGCTTGGTCACGAAGCTTAAACGACCATGAGCCGATCAGTTTAGCTCCGGCGCCCAGCGCCGCCTGGTTCGCCGCCTCCACCGTCAGGCCGGGAACCAAACCAATCACCGCCATGCGCAGTCCGCCGGCGGCGCTGCTCGAAGCAAGCACTAGCGTGCCATCGAGAACGGCGAGATCGTTGGGTCGTGCGTCGAACAAGCCGTGACGCGCGTGCAGTTGCGCCAGCGCGCCGAGCAGTCCTTCGCGCACGTCGGTTTGAACGGTTGACGCCGACTGGCTCCGGCCGACAACTTCGGCGGAAGCGAGATCTACGGCGACAACTTTCGTATAGGTGCTGCCGAAATCGATAAGGAAGGCTAAAGAGGACACGGCTGTATTTCTCCCGATGTATTTAATTCCACAAGTCGGTAGTCATAAATCACGATGAAACCGAGGGATGCATTCTGAAAACTTTGCGCCGCCCGAATTTTCTCCGATTCTCACTTCGCCGACGCGATCGACGCATACATCTGCATCAGCCGCTTGTTCAGAAGGGTTGTCTCGACGTCGCAGTTCATGTCTTCGCCGCGAATTAAATTTCGCTTACGATCCCATCTACCGTAAACTTTGAACTTTTTAATACCCCCACTTCTCGGCGATCTTCCTCACCCGCTGGTATTCCTCCGCCAACTGCGGACGCGCTCTCAATTCTTTATAAGCCTCGTCGACCAGATCCTGCGCCGAAACCTCTTTGATCGGCGGGACATTGTAATTGAGCTCGCCCAGCCGCTCCTCTTCCTTGAGCATGTCTTCAAATCCCGTCGCTCTCCCATCCAGTGGAAACGGCATCGCCTCCAAGTCGCGCAGGGAGCGCGGCGCTTGAACCACCCGTTCTTCGGGGTCCGGACTCAAAAGCCGAATGCGCTTTTCGAGATTCGTAATATACTCGTAGTTCTTAGGCATATCCCGGACAAACCAATAGGAACGTATCATTCCCTTGAGAAAGGCTTTGACCATATCCGGGTGTTCTTCAAGGATCCGCCCCGTCGCGGCGATGATTCGCTCGGGACGCCCATGGGGATATTGATCCGCCGGGGACACGAGCACGTTGCAGCCCTCTTTGATCAGGTCCTCCGCGTACCAGGGCGGCACCGGAGCGCACTCCACGCGACCACTCCGTATCGCTTCCACGTGGAGCTTCGAATTGACACCGATCCTGACCCATTCGACGTCGCGTTCCAGATCCAGACCGGCTTTTTTCAATTGAATCTGAATCGCCCAATGGCGAATGCTGTTATAATCGCTGATGCCAACCCGTCTGCCCTTCAGCTCCTGCAGGGACTTGATATGCGGCGGCCCCACCCACAGGTTCGTATGTTGATTGCGCCAACCCGCGAGGATGTAAATATCCGCGCCGCGTCCCCGCTGGTAGAAAATGGTCCGTGATTGGACGTCGAGCGCGATGTCCACCGATTTCTCTTTCATCGCTTGCGAAATGCCGAGTTTTTCGAGTCCGAAGGGCACCATGGAGTCGGTGAGCAACTCATAGGCGAGGGAGCCATCGGCGGTCTTGAGTCCCTCATCGTAAAAGAAATTCATTTCGTGCGCGGCCCGAACCGGCACTTGATGAAGCATATGATAACAGGTTGGCGCGATCCTAAGTTTTCCGTCTAGCATGTAGTGGTCTCCTCGAAAGAAAAATTATCCTATCATCCATAGCAAGCTTGAAACTAAACTGTCAAGCAAACTAAAATTGCGCGCACGCGCGCTTGACAGTGTTATTCTTTCTAACATAAAACTCGAAGTGAACTTTGCATCACGCTCAAAAAGGACTGACGATGGCAAATGCACAGAGGACAGGGCCGCTGTCCGATTATCGTGTGCTCGACTTGGCGGGTCCGTTGGGATTGCACTGCACCAAGCTTCTCGCCGATATGGGCGCGAACGTGATCAAGATCGAGCCGCCGGCCGGCGACCAATCCCGGCGCATCCCGCCGTTTAAAGACGACACGCCGCACGCCGAGAAGAGTCTTTACTTCCTGCACTTCAATACCAACAAGCGCGGCATCACCCTCGACATCGAAAAACCTGACGGCCGCGCGATGTTTCTCGAACTGGCGCGAAAAGCCGACGTCGTTATTGAGACGGCGCGCCCCGGCAAAATGGACAAATTGGGAATCGGCTACGAGACCTTGCGCGCGCAGCATCCCGGCTTGATTTACGCCGCCGTGACGCCTTTCGGCCAGACGGGACCCTGGCGTGATTACAAAGCCAACGACATGGCCGGAATCGCGTTGGGAAATTTGTTGTATCTCGCCGGCGAACCCGGCGAACCGCCGCTGCAGCCGCCCGGCGAGATCGCCTACGGCATGGCCTCCACCTATGGCGCCTTCGGTATCGCCGTGTCGCTTTACCATCGGCTCGAAAGCGGCCGCGGCCAGTACATCGACGTCTCGATGCACGAATGCGCCGGCCATATAGCGGGTTATTTCATCCCAAACTATGGCTACACCGGCGCCAAGCCCGCGCGCGCGTCGCGCAAAGGCGAAGAGACCGATCTTTACGATCCCTATGCGACCAAGAATGGTTACGCGCGAATTTTTATTATTCCCGTCGAACAGTGGCGGCGTCTCGTGGACTGGATGGAGCGGCCCCCTTCGATCTCCGGTCCGGAGTTCGAAAAGATGTCATACCGGCGGCAGCATCCGGAAATAGTGACCAAAGCCATTGCGGAGTTCTGCGCACGCCGCACCAAAGAAGAACTGTATGACGAAGGACAGAAGCGCCGCATCGCCGTCACCCCGATTAACACCGCCGGTGAATTCATTGAAATGGAGCAGACCAAAGCGCGCGAACTTTTCGTTGACATGGAGCACCCGGTGATCGGAAAGTACAAGCAGTTCGGCGCGGTGCCCCGGCTGATGGACACGCCCGGCGGGATTTTTCGGCCCGCGCCGCTGCTCGGCGAGCACAACGACGAAATCTATCGCGGCGAGTTGGGCATGAATACCGATGATCTGGTGGCGCTGCGCGCCGACGGAGTGATCTGAAGACAAACTGGAGTGATGGAGTTTCGGGGAATTGGAGTAATGGAGTATTGCGTTCCGGACCCGACCAACACTCCATTACTCCACCACTCCAATACTCCCGCTTCACTGATATTCGCTAAAGCCAGGAGCCATGAGCATGAGCATACTTCCCCTTGAAGGAATACGCGTTCTCGAGTTGACCACCGGCGCCGCCGGGCCGACGGTGGCGCGCGTGCTGTGTGAGTTCGGCGCTGAGGTAATTCGCTGTGAAACCCGCTTGCGCGGCGACGGCCACCGCGGCGAAGACCCCAAGCTCTGGAACAAGAAGCCCGACTTCATGAAACTGCAGCGCGGCAAGAAGTCTTTCACGGTAAACATGCAGACCGAGAAGGGCCGCAAGCTTGTCTACAAACTAGCAGAAATATCCGACGTGCTGGTGGAGAACTTCGGCCTCGGCATTCTCGAAAAATGGGGCCTGAACTGGCCCGATCTGAAAGAGATCAATCCCCGGATAATTTTAATCCGGGTAAAAGGCATGGGCTGCACCGGACCCCATGCCGCCGATCTTACCTACGGCCCCAATGTCGGCAATACCATGGCCACGACCTATTTGTGGAATTATCCGGGAGCGACAACGGCCACCGCCGAGCCGCGCACGCAGCATCCCGATTTCATGGGCGGCGTCACGGGAGCATTCGGCGTCGTGCTGGCGTTGATTCAGCGCAAGAAAACCGGCCGCGGCCAGTGGATCGACAGCGCGCAGCAGGAAATCGGCGCGTCGATACTCGGACCGAAGTACCTGGAGTACACTGTTAACAAACGGGAACCGCAACCGGAAGGCAATCGAAGCTTGATCGCCGCCCCCTATGGGCCCTACCAATGCAAAGGCAACGACCGCTGGTGCGTCATCGCCGTGTATACTGAAGACGAGTGGGAACGTTTCGCCGCTCTGTTAGAAAAACGGGGGTTGAAAAGCGATCCGAAGTTCGCCACCCACCTTCAGCGGGTGCGCCACAAGGACGATCTGGACAAGTGGGTCACGAGCTGGACCATACAGCATGACCCCTATGAAGTCATGGAAATGGTGCAAGGCATCGATGTTTGCGCCGCCGTGGTGCAAGATGTCGAAGACCAATTTAAAAACGACAAGCAATACGCCGCCACCGGCTTTCTGGTTAACATGACCGAACCCGAAGCCGGCGACATGGTGACGGAGAACGTTCCCGTACGCCTCTCTGAAACTCCGGGTTATGTGCGTGGCGTCGCGCCCCTCATGGGCGAGCACACCTACGAGATCGCGAAGAATCTCTTGGGACTCTCAGACGAAGAGATAAAACAACTTGATGAAGAGAAAGTTTTATACTAAGGCAAAAGTCACATGGCCTTAACCCTCTCCCTCTGCAGACTGTGTCGCAATTCCGTTCATGGTTCGACAGGCTCACCACGAACGGATGGTGATACTCCAAAATTCAAAGACTTAGCCGTTCGTCCTGAGGCTCTCGAAGGGCGGAC
>DASWHT010000517.1:0-7529 GCA_036398075.1 Binatia bacterium
CTTCCACCGTGGCGCGGCCGAAGCGCATCATAGCGTCGCGTTTCTCCTTCAGCATCTTTTGGCTGCTGATCAAGCCGGCATGCGGATAGGGAATTTTCTTGACGGCCAGATCGGCCACACGGCGCATATCATCGTCACTTCCCAGGTCGAACCCGAGGGATGGCTCAAACTGTTTGAAGATCCGGTGATCGCCGAAGCCATCGTGGATCGGCTGATTCACCCTAGTCAGAAAATCATCTTGAAAGGAGAAAAATCCTATAGAGAAAAACTCGCAGAGAAAAAAACAGGATTGAAAAACCAGGGAGGCTCATCGTAAACAGTCAAAATCGCATCGGCGCTTCGCTCCGCCGATTTCAGTGGTCCCCTCCGTTGAAATCGGGCGGGTCCCTTCAGTGAAATCGAACACCCGGGGCTACGTGTGACCAAATTGTCCGTCCGGTCCTCGGAAAAACGGCTTCCTTAAAAGCCCTACACACGACGATCTCCTCCTGGGTCGACCCAGAATACCCCCTCTGCTGAGCCTTTTCGCAGTCAGTCGGCCGAGTGGATAGGCGCTTTTGGTAAGTCGGAGGTAGCCCTGGGTACGTTGTTCAGTATGTAAATGGTCTTTTATGCCGGAGATTGGTCGCGAACCATTTTCATATTAGCAAAACCCAAATGTCACGAAGAAAGGCTTGACCCCCTCAGCGGTCACCCGCCTTCTCGGGAATTAACCTCGGTAAAATGATTGAGGCCCGCCACCGTTTCCCGAGACTTCCACCCCACTTTATTCAGGTCTTTACGGCAATGTTGTGGTAGCAACCGTTCTGTTATAAGGTTTTGAGCAGGCAGGAGGCAGGCTGATGAGCGAGGCACGAAAATCTCCCAACCCCAAAGTTACGATCATCGCCAACAAAGGCGCGCACCAGACGATCAATTATCTACTGGAAGACCGCGACGAGTTGGACTGGCTCGTGGCCATCGGCCGCAATAAAAAGGGAGATATTTTCTTCTACGACACCGGCGGCGACATCATTCAGGATCTCGGCGCCCTGGAATACATCAAGGAACGCATCCTGCGCGATTATTTTGGCGACACGGATGAATAGCGCTGCGCGGCGGCTGCCGCGCAGCGGTTCAAAGTTCAATGTTCAAGGTTCAAAGTTTCGAGACCGCAGATGACGACCGGGCCACCTTGAACCCGTTCGGCAAGCTCAGGGCATGCTTTGAACATTGAAGCTTGAACGGAATTAGTCGCCAGGAAGTTTCGGTTTAATTCTCAGCGGTGGCGCTCCCTGCGGGAGAAAATCCTCCAAACGCACCGTTTCCCAACCCACCGGCCTGAGCCGCTCGAATTCGTCGCGGCGCTTGGGATCGCACTTTGGCGGCTTGGTTGCGTCGATGATGAGTTTGCCGCCGATGCGATGCCACCCTGGCGCGCCGGGGTGGCCGAACTCCGGGCATGATGGGTCCATGGCGTGGATCTTAGCGCCGTTGATCACAATGATGTCTTCGGCGGGATTTACGCGCGTGTTCAGCGCCCAGAGCACCTCGGCATAGTTAAAAATATCGACATCTTCGTCGACGGCAATAGCGACTTTGGGGTGTTGATACTCGCTCGACAGCACCGCCATGAGCACATTTCTCGCCTCACCGTAGTAGCGCGGCGTCATCTGCACCACGACGCCGAAAATTCCCGGCAGCACCAGCACGTTTTTCACATCCGCCAATCCGCCGACGGTCCGCGACCGGCGCAAAATTTGCGCCGACATCGGCACTTTATGATAAACGCAACCTTCAACCTCGGTACCGTTCTGGACGTTTTTAAAGATCGCGTCCTGGCGCATCGTAATGGCTTTGACATTGACGATGGGATTCATGCCGGAACCGGTGAGATAGTAATCTTGGAATTCGCTGAACGGTCCTTCCGGCTCCCTAACTTTCGGCGGGATTTCGCCTTCGAGAATAATCTCGGCCCAGGCCGGCACTTCCAGATCAACGGTTCGGCATTTGACCAGCTCCACATCCTCCTTTAACAAGGCTGAAGCGATCTCGAGCTCGTCGACGCCGTACTGAGTCGTGGTCGCCGCGGCGAAGTAATACATGGGATGGTGCCCGATCATGATCGCCACGGGCATCGGTTTATCCTGCGCCTCATACATCTGATAGTTCGCCCAAGCGTGGCGGGGATAGAGCAGAATGCCGGTTTTCTTCGGCCCCTTCATTTGCAGGCGATGAAAGCTCAAATTACGCCGGCCGGTGTCGGGGTTTTTCGTTATCATCAAGCCCGAGCCAATGAACGGACCGCCATCGCGAATTCCCGCCTGATGGATCGGCATCTTGGTGATATCGACTTCATCACCGACGATAACCTTTTGTTGAACCGGTCCGGTTTCTACCATGCGCGTCGTGCCGAGCTTCTCGGTGCGACGCACGAACTCGGGAATCATTTCGTCACGCGGTGTGCCGAACGCCACCGGCGCCAAAGACACGTCGCCCGGCGCCTGTCCCAGGCAGCGCCAACCCGGATAGCCGGGCAGATTTTCAAATAGCAGGCCGCGGTCGCGCGCCTGCCAGAGCAGAGCGCCCATCTGGGTGCGCGGATCGACCGGTTTGCTAATACGCGCAAGCAGTCCTGCTTCATCCAACTGGCTGATCCATGTGCGCATGTCTTGGGGCATCGGAGATTCCTCCCGTAAAGGATTTTATCTTCCTTATCACGAAGTGCATGTCGCCTCTACATCAAAAGCTGGAGTGATGGAGTACTGGAGTGTCGGGTTTCCGCCCCATCACTCCAACTCTCCATTACTCCAATACTCCTCTTCTCTTCTCTGCCGTGTTGACACCCGGCGCGTATTCCCCCAAACTTGCGTGGATGAAAGTACTCAGCATCGCGACAATGTTTGGTCTCGGTGCTCTCGCGCCTGAAAAACGCCGGGCGCTCAGCCTCGTCTATGCCACCAGCGTCGCCCTCGTGATGGGCGTGAACTTCATTCAGCCCGCCCTGCCCGCCATCATCGAGCCCTTCGGCATCAGCGATGCGGCGCTCGGCCTGGTAATGACGATGCTCACCCTGCCGGCCATATTTCTCGCGCCGGTGTTCGGTGTGGTTGCCGATCTCTTCGGGCGGCGCCTACTGTTGGCCTGGGGACTGATCGTTTACGGTATCTTTGGCGCGGCGATGGCCTTTGCGCCGACCTTTGCCTGGCTGCTGTTTTTTCGCTTCATTCAGGGCGTCGCGTATAGCGCGGTCATTCCCTTGACCATCGTCTTGATCAGCGATTTTCTCGAAGGCGATAAAGAAATCGGTGGTCAGGGATTGAAGGTTTTTCTCGACCGCGTGGGCTATATGTTTTTGCCGCCCCTCGGCGGATTTCTCGCCACCATCGCTTGGTTTTGGCCGTTTACGTTTTATTTCCTGACTGTTCCCATCGGCGTCGCCGCATTTTTCTGGCTGCCGGAAACCAAAGGCAATAATCATGAAGGGACAAAGGCGTACCTCGGCAACATCCTGCGTCTCTTGCGTCATCCGCGTCTGCTCATCGCTTTCTCGGCCGGCTTCCTACGCTTTTTTCTCGACTATGGTTTTCTCACTTATTTTCCACTATTCATCGTGCGCACCCATGGCGTCTCCACGGCTACTGCGGGTCTCCTCTACACGTTCTTTGCCGCCGGCGCGATGATTACCTCGAGTCAGGCGGGCCGTCTCGCCGCCGGCAGGGACAAAACGCATTTGCTCTTCGGCGCGTTTCTCGTCAGCGGCTTAGCCGTGGTGGCCGTCCCCGTTATCCCCGGCGTTTGGCTGGTCGGCTCGGCGCTGTTTTTTTACGGCTTGGCAAACGGCATTATATCGCCGATGCAAAAAAGCCTGTTGACGCAAAACGCGCCGGTGGAAATGCGCGGCGGAGTGGTGTCGCTTGACCGGCTGATTCAGCAAGCCGCTAAAACCTTCGCGACATCGATCGTGGGGTTGCTGCTGGTCGCCACCGATCTCGCGACCATCTTCTGGATACTCGGCATATTGTCGCTCGCGAGCGTCGGCTTGATGGCGGCGCTTCTGCCGCGCGGTAAACCTGTCGCCGTGAGCCGATCTGTGTCTTAAAGCGAAACGCGCTTGACGGTTTTTGCCCGAAATTCTCGACTCGTGTTCGTTTTTTGCCGCCGACGAAAACGCATGTGCGCAAAGACGCGATGGCTGCAACGGCCGGCGCGCTCGAGACTTTTGTCGAGCCACTAATCATCTGCGCTAGAAACCCTTGAATTCTGTTTCTTCCCGGCTCTCGATTTCCAGTTGGATCGTGGTGTGCTCGATGTTAAAGCGCTGCTTGAGCGTGTCCTCGATGCCATTGAGTACGTGATGGAGATCGCCGCCGTTTTCGACCACGGCATGGGCGCTCAGCGTGTATATCCCCGAGGTCACCGCCCAGAGATGCAAGTCATGGACCTTGGCCACGCCGTCGACGCATTCGATGGTCCGTTGCACCTCCTCCAGGCGTATCCCTTTGGGCACCGATTGCATGAGAATGCTCAACGACTCTTTGACCAGATTCCACGACGAGAACAGCACCAAAACGCCGATAAATATGCTGATCAGCGGATCCGCCAGATACCAACCCGTAGTCAGCATCACGACGCCCGCGGCAATGGCGCCCACCGAGCCCACCGCGTCGCTGACCACGTGAAGAAACGCGCCACGCAGATTGAGGTTATGGCGATGATGCGGATCAAACAGAATCACACCGGCGGCAATGTTGACCAGTAGACCCACCACCGCGACCACGATCATGCCGGTGCTTTCAACTTCGGGCGGCGCGACGAGCCGGTTAAAGGCCGACGCCAAAATAATCCCGACGATCAGCCAGAGCGCCAAGCCATTGAACAGAGCCGCGAGAATCTCCACACGATGGTAACCATAGGTGCTCTCCACGGTCGCCGGCCGCTTGGCGAAGTGAAAAGCGAACATGCTGAGCGCCATCGCCCCAATATCCGACAGCATGTGCCCGGCGTCGGAAAGCAGCGCCAAACTATTGGTCATGAAGCCGGCGATCAGCTCGGCGAAAAAATAAACGGAGCTGATGGCCAGGGCCAATTTGAGTCGTTTGGTTTCGTTATGCCGTTCCACGAATGCATCCAAATTCGCTTGAGGATACCCCGCTGGTGAGAATCCCTCAAGCAAGCCCACCGCCGCGGTCATCGAGCAGCGGCCCCGGGCGGCGGATTTTTCAACGCCAAGAAATATAATTTTCCGGGGCTGTTCATATGGCCGGCTTCGGCCCCGGCTTGGGCGTCCGGACCGAAAAAGAGATCGACGCGCTGCGGGCCGCGTATCGCGCCGCCGGTATCTTGATTGAGCACGAAGCGCAGGAATGGAGTCCAACCGAGCAGCTTGCCTGCGGGGTCGAGCACCGGCCGTTCGGAGTAAATGAACCCTAGCGCGCCTTTGGGGAAGAGCCGCAAATCGGTGGCGATCGACCGCCCGGCGGTAACGGGAACTTCGAGAGTGCCCAGCGGACCTTCCGAGAGAAAACGAAAGAAAACATAGCTCTCGTTATACGCCATGATCTCGTCGCGCTCCGCTGGATGCTCCGTGAGATAACGACGCAGCCGTTGCATCGACATTTCTTCCCGCGGAATCTTTCCGCCGTCGATAAGCAACCGGCCAATACTGCGATAGGGCAAGCCATTTTGCCCGGCATAGCCGACCTGTAGCCGGAGCCCGTCCGGCAACTGTAAGATTCCCGATCCCTGGATCTGCAGGAAAAAATTATCCACCGGATCCTTGGTCCACGCGATCTCGTAGCCACGCCCTCGCAACGCTCCTTTATGATCAATTTCCGCGCGCGAATAGTAAGGCACGAGCTTATCCCCTTCCAGGCGCCCGATCCGCCTCCCGGCGGGCGACCTGGCAGCTTGCGGCGCTGCTTCGATGACGATTAAGTCGACGGGGTTGCCGTAAATCGGATATTTGTATTCCGGCGTCGGCGCCAGGCTGCCATCGATTACCGGTTGGTAGTACCCGGTGAAAAGAATCGATTGTAATTCGGAATCGCTCGATGACGGGAGAAAATCGAACCGCTTCTTGATTTCTTCGATCCAACACTCCCGGCACTCCCAGCGCTCAAGCGACTCGTCAAAAGCCCGTAGTGTGGCCATAACTTCCGCCGCGGTGAATCGGCGCGGCTTGTCGCCGACGATACGGTCGGAGGGCAGTTTGGCGAGATAGACCATGCTCTGCGCGATGGCTGCGCGCAACGATTCACGGTCGAGATCGTCGGCAATGACCGGCACCGCCCGCGGCGCCGGCTGCCCATTCGCAAAAGCGAAGTAAAGAAACACCGCCATGCCGGCCATGCCGACTATCCGTCCGTATGACTTGCGCCGCGCCTTCACTTGATGGACACTGCCTACCGTTGACTCACCAACAGATCAGAATAGAAGTCGCCCGGGTCTTGGACCGGCTGCCAAAACAGTTTCGCGACGGTTTGCGCAATCTCGAAATCGTCGTCGAAAAACGCCCGAGCGCCGATTTATTGCGCGCCGAGGGGCTCGACCCCCGCCACGACACGCTCTACGGGCTCTACCAGGGCGTCCCTCTCCCCGACCGCTCCGCATTCGACCCGCCCATTTTACCAGATAAGATTACGATTTTCTCCGAGCCGTTGCTTGAAGATTATCCCGACCCGGAAGAGCTGCGCGAGGAAATTCGCCTGACGGTGCTGCACGAGATTGCGCATTTCTTCGGCATGGACGAAGACGAGATCGAGGATCTGGGGTACTAAGAGGGGAAACTCGCCACCGCAAGTTTCTTGGCTAGAGCGTGAAAAAATCCCTCAAGCTCGGCCACGGTGATAGGGACGATTACAAACGCAGGAACTTTCGATAATTCGACCTCGGACAAGAGGTAAGCGACCATCGCGGGTGAAACTCCAGCGTCCTTCCGTTGGGCGAACTCGAGATAATTTTCCACTGGGTAGCCCGCGCGGTTCAAGCAATAGAGGTCGATATAGTCTTTAATCTCCGCCCGGCTGACGACCGTGCAGATCTTGTTACTGATTATTTCTTCCACCGTGTCCACCACAATCCCATCAAAAGTATTTTTCTCCTCTGAAATCTGCGGGACTACCTCTTTAACGAAGTCCACAATGACCGACTCGCCTTGCCGATTAATTTTATAACGACGAAACTGCGGCGCGGTCTGAAGCGAGGCAGCCGCGGCGCCGATCTTCGCCGCGGCGTCGGCCAAATATAACGGCACTCGGTCAAAGGCTTCGCTGTCCAAGGTAAACAAATCCAAATCCTCCGAAAAACGGTGTTGAAGATAAAAAGCGCTCAGCGCCGTTCCGCCGGTCAAGAAAAAAGGCGGTGACCCGTGGAAAAACGTAGTCAAAAAATCCCACTGCAAAGCCGTGAGGATATCTCTAGGGGATAAGGCCATGACTCTTCCATGTGTCGTGTAGAAATTGCCAAAATCGTTGCTTTCGTCCCAACCTCGTTCTCAGTTTGTCCCAGTGACGGCCAAAAAATACCGGCGTAAGATACTCCCAGACCTC
>DASWHT010000518.1:0-4612 GCA_036398075.1 Binatia bacterium
CGACGCTGTGTTGACAGGCGTAGGGCCCGCTCATATAAGGGTTTTCTGACGATTTAAAGGGGGAGAGTTGGGATTCATGGACAAAGTAAATTTGCTGGTTAAAGGCGGTGAAGTTTGGACTCCGGGAGGGTTTGTCGAAGCCGATATCGCCGTCTGCGACGGCAAAGTCGTAGCGCTCGGAAAGCCGCCGGTTTTACCGCAAAGCGCCGACGCGGTTATCGATGCTCAGGGGAAGCAAATCATTCCTGGATTGATCGATACGCATACGCATCATCGTGACCCCGGTTTTACGCATAAAGAGGATATCACCACCGCGACGATGGCCGCGGCGGCGGGCGGCGTGACCCTGTCGATCGGTATGCCCAACGTAAATCCGCCGACGACCACCGTGGCGCGCTATCGCGCTTTGGTCGAACATCACAGCAATCACGCGATTGTCGATTTTAACCACAATCCTTCGGGCACAGTGCCGGATGAAATTCCCGGTCTGGCCAAGGAAGGCCCCCTCGCATTCAAAATTTTCATGGTCAAGGACACGGGGCGCGATTATCCTCATATGCCGGGTATCGGCATTAACAACAACGGCGAACTATTCAAGTGCTTCGAGACCGTCGGGCAAACCGGCTTGCCGTTGATGGTCCATCCGCACGACCAGAACTTGATGGACGAGATCGAGGGACGCTACTGGAAGCGCGAGGACCGCAGCCCTCAAGCCTACGCCAAGGCATACCGCGATTATGACGGCATTATCTGGGACACGGCGATGGCCACGCTGTTTCGCATGCAAAAAGCCCTGGGTGCCCAGCTGCATATTTTGCACATGAGCACGCCTGAGGGATTGGCGATGCTGCGGCGCGCTAAAAATGAGGGCAGGCCGTGCAGCTGCGAGGTCAACCCCTGGGCGATGTTTTTGGGCACATGGGAAAACGTCGAGAAGCTGGGCCCGTACTGTCTGGGTTTCTGGGTCCCGCCCGCGCATGTAGACGCGCTGTGGGACGGGATTAACGACGGGACCATCGACGTCATCGGCACGGACCACGCGCCGCATACCAAAGATGAAAAGGACAAGGGCTGGCACGACATGTGGAGTTGCCCCGGCGGCGAGCCGCAGATTCAAGACTATCTGCGCCTGTTTCTTAACGCGGTAAATGAAGGCAAGTTGTCCCTCGATAGGGTGGTCAGAATCACTTCATACAACGCGGCAAAAATTTTCAACGTCTACCCGCGCAAGGGTGTTCTCCAGCCGGGATCGGACGCCGACATGGTTATCATCGACATGAACAAAGAAGAGGTGATCAGCAACGAGACGACCTACACCAAAGTCGGCTGGACGCCCTATCATGGCCGCAAGATCAAAGGCGCGCCGATCCGCACGATTCTTAGGGGCAAGACGGTGATGCAGGACGGCAAAATTACCGGCAAGCCGGGGGATGGGCAGTTAGTAAAGCCGGTGCGGTAGCGATCGTCGTAGTCGTAATTGTTAGTCAAACGCGGCGACGGGCTGGTTCTTGTTTACGAGAGGCGCAAGCGGCAATTTGATGATCCTTCCGTTTCTTCTTTCAGCTTACCTATGAGATGCTTCAAGGATTGTGACTCCGACTAGTCGCCGGCCTTTATAGTCCAAGATAACGCCGTCATCGCGCATGTCGCTATGAGTGGAATTTGGCTGATCTTCAAAATGGACATAAAGGACATCAGCTTTCTCGTCATAGTCCAACCGCATGTGGGTCTTCGGTAACTGCACTAGATGGGAAACGGCCTTCAGAAGATGGGACAAGCTCTTTTTTTCTAGAATTTCCCTTTTGGCCATATCAAGTTACCTTTGCGAACGTTTCGCGAGATAAAAGCCGTAATAATAAAACCGTCCCGCCGATTGCTTTGGATCGTCAGTGCCCGCCGGTTACGTTTCAATTTCTTCTGCCGGATCAATCTTGTTGACTATCAACCCGGACGATAGCTTGGGATAAAAGTAGGTGGACTTCTGCGGCATCTTCTCGCCTTTGCCGGCGATGGCGAGGATGTCTTCCGCTTTCGGTGGGTTGAGAATGAACGCGGCTTGAAAGTCTTCTTTCTCCAACGCCTGCAGCACGGCTTCTTCGTCTTGTGAATAGCGGATGGTTTCGCCGCTCATCTGTTTCTCCGGCGCAAGGCCCAGCACGAGCTCGAGGATCAGCAAATGCAGCGTCGTGACATCGAGCTCCTGCAGCGGCGCGCTGAGGTCCTTCGCCAACCGCTGCATGATCCGCTTGTTTTTCAGGCGCAAAATCAGATAGCGCGGGTCGCGTTTGAAAGACGCGCCGATGACCCGTTTCTTCTTGCCGCCGTTTTTGAGCGCTTTCAAAAACCAGCCTTTCCCCTCCGGCGTTTTGGGATACTGCTCCAAGTAAAAATAATTTTGCAGCGCTTCTTCCAACTGCAAAAATGGCTTGGGCTCGTAGCCGCGCACCAAGCGGTGCGTGGGCAGTATGACCACGCTATCGTCGTTCATGTTGGCGAAGTAGGTCATGATAAAGTTGTACGCTTCCCGCCCGCTGCCCGGACCCCGTTGATTGCGCAGCTGGTTGCGGTAATTCAGCGTCGCCTCGTAGCGATGATGGCCGTCGGCGATGAGCAGCGGCTGCTCGGCCATTGCCTCTTGGACGCGGCGGATCAATTGCCCGTCGGCGATGCGCCAGAGGCGGCATTCGCCGCCGCTCTCCTGCTTCACGTCGATGAACGGCGCGACGCCCTCGACATGCGTCGCCAGCATCCGGTTAATCGTCTGTTGCGGCTGCGAATAGAGCGCGAAGATCGGACTTAACTGGGCGTTGCAGGCGAGCATGAGCTTCAAGCGGTCTTCCTTCGGCCCGTCGAGGGTCTTTTCATGGGGACGGATGTTGCCGGCGGCGAATTCTTCGAGCCGCATGAGCGCGAAAAAGCCCCGGCGCTCTTTCTGCTCGCCGCTCTTGAGCGCAAACCGTTGCGTCATGAAGTAGATCGCCGGGAACTCGTCGCGCTCGAAGAGTCCTTCGTTCATCCAGGTCTCGAGCAATTGCGGCACCGCCTGATAAACATCGGGCTCCTGGCTCAGGTCCAGCCGAACAAAATTATACGGCGAGCGTTTGTAGAGCTTCTCCTGCTCGTCCTTGGAAATCACATCGTAGGGAGGGGTGATGACTCTGGCGAGATCGCGGACCTTTTTCTGGCTATAAAAGACGCCGCGGAACGGAGCGATGTGAACCATAAGGCCGACGATTCCTCGTATCGATGATTTTGGGCGGTGGATCAGTGCAATCGGGCTGGCGCCGACGAATCCATCAATCTGCGGCCAGCATAACATGGTCCGATAAGAAAAGTCATGGAGACCGTTCAAACCGTTCAAAAAGTTCAAGCCGTTCAAGCCGTCAGAAAAGGAGAGGACCTGGCGGACCCGGCCTGTGTTTAGATCGCTCCAAACGTTTTGAACGTTTTGAACGGCTTGAACGATTTGAACCTAATTCCGGCTAAGTTTCCTTGGCAACGCCCAGTGTCATGGCGCCGATGCCTTCGATCTCGGCCTTCAACACATCGCCGGGTTTTAATTTTTCTTGAAACTCCGGTGAATCGGGGTTTCCCGTGGTGATCAAATCGCCCGGGCACAAGGTCGTCACTTCCGAAAGAAAACTTATGAGAGTGGCGATGTCATTGATCATCGCATCGGTCCTGGCCGACTGTTTGAGTTCGCCATTGATCCACAGTTTCATCCAGAGATTGTCCGGATTGGGAATTTCATCCTTGGTAGTGATCCAGGGACCGATGGGGGCGAAGGTTTCAAAGCCTTTGCGCACGTTGCGGGTGCCGGACAGATTCTTGCTCAAGCCATATCCGCGGGCCGTCATATCGAGCATGATCGTGTAGCCGAAGACGGCGTCAAAGGCTTGCGCTTTGCTCAGGTTGCGCGCCTTTCTGCCGATGACAACGCAGAGCTCCAACTCCGGAAAGATCGAATCGGCATTTTTCGGAATCACGATGTTATCTTCAGGCCCGGCTATCGATGAAGGCGGTTTGAGAAAAATGTTTTCGAGAAGCTCCTGGGGCGATGTTTTCGCCGCCGTGCCTCTGCCGCGCGCGTCCCCCAACCCTGCCGTGCCGCGCTTATAATTGCCGGCTGCGGCCCAAATTTTGGACGGATTTGCCACCGGCGGTTTGAGCCGCGCGGGATCGACGGGCACACCCCTTTCGCCGCTTGCTACGCTGCTCAATTGCGCGCCAAGCCGGTCATAATCGGCGATCACATCGAGCATCGAAAAGTTCCTCGGCAGCGCTCCATGGCGGGCGAGCAGGTTGCCTACCGGGATCATGGCATTGTCTCTAATAACGGCGATGTCATTGGGCTTTATAGACGCAAATTTCAAGGTAACTCCTTGGCAGACTGCCGGTAGTTTTGAGTTTCGTGTTCCGAGTTTCAACCCGAGACTCGAAACCCTAAACCCGAAACAGTTAACGCGGTGATGCAATTCCCTTATATCGAAGAAGCGATTATGACAAGCCGGCCGGCGCCGCGGTCGTTCAATTGAACCGCGCAGACCGGTGTGGCATAGAAGTTTGCGCTAATTTCACTTTCGCTTTCTTTTACGCTACTTGAGAGCTGCCA
>DASWHT010000519.1:0-2749 GCA_036398075.1 Binatia bacterium
CTGGCCAGCGGTTATGCTGGAAAATTGTTGCGGACGGCCGGCGAGGGGCTCAGTCTCTGGCGCCTCATCCGGCCCCTCTGGCTCTGGTGGAAGAAGCATCGATGATCGTCCCTACAAGAGTAGGGTGTTCCAAACGTTCCAAAGGTTCCAGTCGTTCCAGCCGTTAAAGACCTCGGAAATCGTTTGGAACGACTGGAACAATTGGAACTTAATCCGTCAAATTATTCCGATCGCGCCCGGTCGACTTTTCTCGGGTCCACCGCGCCGCTCACCCTGCCGCGCCCGCTAACAATGGCCTGAACGACGCCGACCACTCTAATCTCCCTGAGCCCATGCCCGCGCCGCTCAAGAGAATTTCTCGTCTCCTGAGCCAGATCATTTTCCACTTCGAGCCGCTCCGGTAACCACTGGTGGTGGATACGCGGGGCATCGACGGCCTTGTCCACCGGCATGCGGTAATCGATCACGTTCAGTATCGTCTGCAAGGTCGCACTGATAATGCGCGGCCCACCGGCGCCGCCGACGATCAACTCAGGGCGGTCACCGCGAAGAATGATGGTCGGCGACATGCTGCTCAATGGCCGCTTTTTCGGCTGCAAGGAATTCGCTTCGTTTCCCACTAGCCCGTAGACGTTGCCGGCCGAATAAATCGAAAAATCATCCATTTCATTGTTCAGCACGATGCCCGCTTTGGCCGCCAGCAATTTTGAGCCAAAGCGCGTGTTCACGGACATCGTGCAGGCCACCGCGTTGCCGTTTCGGTCGATGACGCTGAAGTGCGTCGTACCGCCTTGTTCCGGTTTGAAATGGACGAGCCCGTAAAACTTAGTCGGCTGGGTTTTCGCCGGCGAGATGCGGCTGCGAATCCACGCGGCGTAGTCCTTGGAAATCAATCTGGCGATGGGCGCGGTGACGAAGTCGGGGTCGCCCAGGTATTGCGCCCGGTCGGCGAACGCGTGTTTCAAGACTTCCGTTATGAGGTGAAGATAGGTCGCTGAGTTATGCGGGAGCTTATTTATCTGGTGGCCTTCCAAGACCTTCAGCATCTGCAATATCGCCACGCCGCCGGAGCTGGGCGGCGGCATCGCGATCACCGTGCGCTTTCGGTAGGAACCGAGCAGCGGTTCCCGCCATACGGCCTTGTAATTTTTGAGATCCTCCACCGTGAGCGCTCCGCCATTTTTCTTGACCGTCTCAGCGATGGCTTCGGCGATCCAGCCCTGATAAAAGATTTCGGCGCCTTGGGAGGCTACAGCTCTGAGCGTATCGCCGAGCTCCGGCTGGCGGATAGTCTCACCTTCCGCGGGCACTTCCCCCTTCGGCATATAGACCCGGGCGAGATCGGGGAATTTTTTCATCGCTCCCTGCTGGCGGTCGATGGCGTAACGGAGCGTGGCATCCAGCGGAAAGCCGTCGGTCGCGTAGCGGATCGCCGGGGCGAGCACGACTTGCAACGGCAACGTGCCGAATCGTTTCAATGCTTGCAGCAAACCGGCCACCTGCCCTGGCACCGCGACCGCCAGCGCGCCGGTGACGCTCAATTCCCGCGCCGGTTTACCGTTCCTGGCGTATTGTTCGGCTCGGGCGCCCTCCGGCGCAGTCTCGCGAAAATCGAGGGCATGGGCCCGGCGGTCTTTAGCGTCATAGATCACCATGAATCCGCCGCCGCCAAGGCCCGACGACGCCTGGTCCACCACTGCTAAAGCGAAGGCCGTCGCGACGGCTGCGTCCACGGCATGGCCGCCGCGCTTGAGCATTTCCATTCCTGCGCTGGTGGCGAGCTCGCTATCGGAGACGACCAGGCCCGCCGCCTCGCGCTGCGCCCAGCCGGCATCCGGCGCGCGGCAAACAGTGAAGAGAAAAACCGCAACGACAAGCAGTTTTACTCGGACGAGAGGCCGCATGATGTTTGTGTGTTTAATGGTTTGAATACTGAATTGCAACTGAAATTGCGGCATTTCCCGTTCAAGGTTCAAAGTTCCGAGTTCGAACCCCGATCGTTAACTCCTAAACTTTGAACCTTGAACCCGGAACTTTGAAGCAAATTCACCCTTGCGCTTCACACCACCTTATTTCATAGTGAATCTGCTATTCAGGCGCCGCGCCGATCCCAACTATACCCAGTCATGCAGACGATCCTTGGCCCATTTCATCCCGACCTTGAAGACGCACTCGTCGATGAAGTCTTGAAACATAAAGGAGCGGATTTGCTCAGTCCGCTCTTGATCCTCGTGCCGTCCGATTTACTACGCCGCCGCTTGAAGATCCTTTTGAGCCGGGAGCGGCGGCTGGCGCTGCTTAACGTTCAGTTGCTGACTTTCTACCAACTGTCGCTCAGACTCCAAGCCGAGAGCGGCGGCCGACCGCCGGAGCTTCGCGGCGATCTGTTTCTCGAAGAAGCGCTCAGGCAAATTATCCGGACGCGCCAGCCTGGCACGGAACCCTTTGCCGGCATCGAAGAGCGTGCCGGCGGCTGCGCCGCGCTGTGGCAGACGCTGCGCGATCTCCGCGACGGGCTCGTCGATCCCGCCGTCGCCCTCGAAGCGCTGGGCGAGGGCCACTTCAGCCAGCGCGCCAGCGAACGCACATCGCAGTTGTTGGTTTTACTGCAAACTTTTCGGAAGTTTTGTCATGAAAAATCGATTGCGGACCAGTCCGATCTGAACCGCAGCGCCACCGAGCAAGTTCCTGCATCGAGCTTCTTGAAACAATTCAGGCAGATTTTCTATTACGGCTTCTACGATCTGAC
>DASWHT010000520.1:0-5059 GCA_036398075.1 Binatia bacterium
GATCCGCATCGAGGGCAAGAATACCCAGAAAATGAAACGGTTGCCCTACAAGGCGGTGTAGTCGGTGGCGCAGTGAAAGCGCAAAGCGCATAGAGCCAAGAGCGACAACCCTTTGCGCTAAGCGCGTGGCCCTTTGCCAAACAGTACCTGCTAATGCATGATCCCGCCGCCCTCCACGACCAGCAATTGACCGGTGACGAAATCGCTGTCCGAGCTGGCCAGAAAGAGGGCGGTGCCAACGATATCTGCGGGCATTTCTACGCGCTTGAACGCGCGTTTGTCCATGCCGCCTTCGCGCCGCGCGAGCACGTCCGCCGTGACGTTGTCTTCACTCATAGTCGAGCCCGGCGTCATGCAGTTCACGTTAATGCCCCATTCGCCGAGTTGGCGCGCCAGCACCCGAGTGAGCGCCACCACCCCGCCCTTGGCCGTCGTATAATGCGGCATGTCGCCTGAGCCGCTGAAAAACGTCCCCGAGGCGATATTGATAATCTTGCCGCTTTTCTGCTGCTTCATGATCGGAATCGCCGCTTTGCAGCAGAGAAAGGCACCCTTGAGATTGACTTCAATAACGCGGTCCCACTCGCCGATCGCCAATTCCTCCACCGGACCTTTCCAAAGTTTTTGCGTCACGTAAATCGCCGCATTGTTGAGCAGGACATCGACACGGCCGTATCTCGTCACGGTCTCCTGCATCAAACCTTGCAGGTTCGCGAAGTCCCTCACGTCGGTGCCGCGCGCCCACGCTGAAAAACCGCTATCGATGATGGCCTTAGCGGTGGCTTCACCGCCCTGCGCATCGATGTCGGCGATCACTACATGCGCCCCCTCTTCGGCGAAACGCCGCGCGTAGGCTTTGCCGATCCCATGGGCCGCGCCGGTGATGATGGCAACTTTGTCTTTGAGTCTCATGGAACCTCCGGTAAATTGATCGTACCGAATTACTATTAACGACGGCGGACCGCTGACGGGCGACGGCCGGTTCTGCGGTCGTCGGTCGGTCGTCTACGGTCATTGGCCTAGGCAAAGGCCGGTGTTTTGCCTTCGAAGAGGGCGCCGAGTTGGCTCGCCGGGAAGCGCAGCCCCACGAAGAAAGCCCCGAACAGCCCATACACCGCGCTGGCTTCGTCGAAGCGCATCTCGTAGACGAGTTTTTTAAATACCAGCGGATCGTCGGCGAAAAGATCGACGCCCCATTCCCAGTCGTCGAATCCGATGGAACCGGAAATGATCTGCGTGACCCGCCCGGCGTAGTGGCGGCCGATCATGCCATGCTCGCGCATCATGCGTTGGCGCTCGTCGATGGGCTCGCTATACCAGTTCTTGATTTCGCCGCGGAACTTGTTCATCGGATAAAAGCACAGATAACGGCGCTGGGGGATTTCCGGCCAGAGCCGCGGCGCCGCGGCTTGGCGTTGCCTGGCGAGTTCCGCTTCCACCTCGCGGTTCCACTCGGCGGTGCCTGGGCGCAGGCCCTTTTCAACCAACTCGCTGTAAAGTTTGACCGACGCCTCGTAGAGCCCCAGCTCAACGACTGAGAGATACGACGTTACCGGTTCGAGAAACTCGCTAAATCTGGAGTGGGCCAGCTGCAGCTCGACATGATTGAGATCGTCGAGGGTTTGGCGAAAATGAACGATCATCAGGTCGCCCTTGTGGCTCAATAGCGAAAACAGCGCGCTCGGCTCCTCTTTGTTCCGTTCCCAATCGCCGAACCTGGCGATGGCGCGGTCAAGAATTCTTTTTTGGTCTGACGCCGCCAGCGAACGCCATGCCGCCCAGCGCAGTCGGAACATTTGATGCAAAATATAGGAGCCGTCGAGGGTGAGGGGCGTGGCGGGCAGGGCGTCCCCCGGCTGTTTGTTCTTTGTTGTTTCCATAGGCCGGTCGTTATGATTCAGCAATCAATAAACGAAATCGCTTCGCGGGCGGGGTTTGGACCCCGCCGCCAATTAAAATATCGCAAAGGGGATGCTCGCCCCCTTTGGAAACCCCATAATTTTGTTCCCGCCCTAAGAGGCGGGATTTACATAGAATCAACTATCTTGTTTGGGCCGTGAATTGAGCTTCCGTCAACTGATTTGCGGCGAGCCCGTCGGCGCGGGATGGTCCGGTTTTACGCCGCGGAGCCGGTCGCGTAGCGCCTGAAAGCCCCGCTTGGCGAGGCGAAATAGTTTTGGCACTAGCCATACTATGAGGACCATAAAGCTTACGACGAGGATCAACATCAGTATCGGATGGTTGAACACCATCCAGATGCTGCCCAAGACCGTCACATCCTCGGCGAAGCTGGCCGCCCAGTTGCTGAAGGGCTCAGGACTCGTATTGATCGCCAGGCGTACGGTGGCCTTCGTGCCGTGAGCCGCCAGCGCCACCGTACCGCCGGCGAGCAGCGCCGCAAGCTCCAGAGCAGGATTCATGTCGCCCAGAGATTTCGCGGCGAGGATCGCCCCGGCGGGCACACGGATGAAAGTATGCAAAACGTCCCAGCCGCTATCGACGTAAGGCACTTTGTCGGCGAAAAACTCGATAACGTACATAATGCAGGCGATGGCAATAACGGCGGGATGGGTAAGCACCTGCAATTCCGGCGGCAGGTGAATCATTTCCGACCGGCCCGCGATGCCCAGCGCCGCTACGGTGGCATAGAGGTTGATGCCGGAAGTCCAGGCGGTTCCCATGGCGAGGCTCAACGCTTCGATAGTGCCCATTTTTCAAGCCTCCTGTTTACAACCGGGCTGGGGATTTACATCTCTGTTCTTGACGACTGAACGGCCAGTTCATGACAAAAAGCTTGCCTTCGAGGGAGCCGCTAGATTTTCCACTTTCCTTCAACCTCATCTTTGAATTCTTTAGTGAAGGCGTTTACCGGCGGGAACTGGTCCAGCCATTTATACGGCCGGCAAGCGTCGATCAGTACGCGGTCCGAGGTATAGCCCCGCGGCGAGCGTTCCTCCGGCGGCAGCGCCGGTTCGCATACCGATGCCCACACACCCTTCACGACGTCGAGTCCTTCGCGCACGTGGCAGCGGGTGGCAATCGCCCAAATCACGTCGGCGGGATTGGCGATATCGATGTCATCGTCCACCACCACGACAAATTTGCCGCCATAGGCTCCGGCGCGGGCGCCCGCGGCGACCAACAGAGCCTGTTTCGAATGACCGGCGTAACGTTGCTTGATGGCGATGATGGTGAAGGGGCCAGGCTGTCCGCCGTAGACAAAACCCCACACACCCTTCACTTCGGGAATCCCCGCTTTCTCCAATTGCTCCCAGAGCGTCGCGGCGCCGAGTGGAATCGGCAGATAACTCGCGGGCGGCTTCAGCGGCGGGGCGCCGAGTAGGATCGGATCGTTGCGATAGTAGATTCGCTTCACGTTCATGATCGGCGTCTCGCCGACGTTCTCCTCGGTGAAATATCCCGGCCATTCGCCAAAGGGTCCTTCCTTGGGCATGTCTTCGTCTTTCATCGGCGGCATTTCGCCTTCGATGACGATTTCAGCATTGGCCGGAATCGGTAGACCGGTCACGGCGCCGCGGGCGACGGGCACCGGCGAGCCTTGAAGATAGCCGGCAAATTCAAGCTCGTTAACATCCGGAGGCAGCGGCATCTGCGCGGCGAGAAATACCGCCGGCCCCTGGCCCAGAGTGATCGCGATGGGCAAAGGCTTGCTGGCGTCGCGGGCGCGTTCAAATGCCATTCTGCCATGCTTCCCCATGTTCATTTTTACCGACAAGGTGTTCTTGTTCTGGATCATGACACGGTAAGTGCCGACGTTGATCTTGCCGGTTTCAGGATCTTTGGTGATGACGCCGCAGCCGGTGCCAATGTAGGGTCCGCCATCGAGATCATGCCACTTGGGCACGGGAAATTTATATAGATCCACCTGGTCATCCGCCATTTGGTTCTCAAATACCGGGCCGCCTTCGACTTGCTGCACCGTTACGGGTTTGTAAGCGGCGAGTTTTTTGCGCCAGGCATGGAGATAGGCGACGCCGTCAAGCTCAGGGTCGATGCCCATCGCCGGACCGGTGCGCTTGCAGGTGCGAAATACGTTGGAAATCACGCGAAAGCCCGCGGGATAATTTTTAAAATTATCGAAGAGCAACGCCGGCCCTTGTTTTTCCGCCGCGCGCTCCGTCAGCGCGCCTACTTCGAGATTCAGAGCCGCGCCGTCGAGCTTGCGCAGCTCGCCCATTTCTTCAAGCAGCTCCACATATCCACGCATGTCTGTTACGTCCGGCATCATCTCCTCCTTATTCAGATGTCATACTATTGGGATGGGTCGGAGGTGTCAACATAACCCTCGCGCGCCAGTCGGTGGATTAGCTTATCGATTCATGCCATGACCGAAACGTGAGATTTTCCTTCTTCTACGGTTGGCGCATCGTCGCCGTCTGCATGCTCGCCGGTTTTTTCGCGTCGGGCGTGAGCAATATTACAATGGCGGTGGTGCTCAAACCTATCAGCGAAGATCTTGGCTGGAGCCGCACGCTCACCGCGGCGGCGATCACCGCGGGCGCGCTTCTAGGCGGTGTGTTGGCGCCGTTTTTCGGCCCCATCGCGGACCGGCTTGGGCCGCGGCTATTGCTGCCGGGTGGGGCGGCTTTGATGGGTGGATTGGCCATGGCGTTAAGCGCCAGCACCCAGCCGTGGCAGTTCTATGCCGCTTTCGTTCCCGCCCGCGCGTTGACGGAATTCTTGATGACCGGCGTGGTGCCGTTCACGGCGGTTGCCAACTGGTTTTACCGCAAGCGTCCGCGGGCGATGGGTCTCGTGGCGTTGTCAGTGCCGTTGGGTGGCTCAGTGCTGTCGCTGGTCTACCACTACCTGGTGGCGAATTACGGCTGGCGCAGCGCTTTTTTCACCCTCGGGGTCGCCGTCTGGCTGCTCGTGGTGCTGCCGGGGCTGCTTTTCTTGCGCCGCCAGCCGGAGGACCTCGGCCTGAAGCCGGACGGTTTTATGGAGGCTGAGCACACCATAGGCTTCAACAATGAAGCGGCGGCAAGCGCGGCGGAGTTGAGCTGGCAAAGACACGACGCGCTGAGGACCGCGGCGC
>DASWHT010000521.1:0-6452 GCA_036398075.1 Binatia bacterium
AAGGTTGCTCACGATTCTTAATTCGATGATCAAACATAAAACTTATTGGTCTGAAACTTTTTCTCTTCAGACCACTTGACTTTTAAGACAGTTGCTACAAAAGCACCAGGATTACTACGACAAAATCATAAACCCCGCGACCTGATCCCCGCATCTCGTGACCCGCGCCTTTTCTTTTACGCTGAGTTTTGTTAACGTTGGCAGACTAAGCACCGAGAGGCCCCAATGTACATGGATTCACGCGCGGAAATCATCGTCGTCCACAGCTCCGACCTTCACTTGGGTATTGACGATAGCTTCGATCCTGAACGAACATTTCGCTCTTTGTCCGTGCTCCAGGATGTTCTGACCGCCGCGAGCGCAGTGCGCGCCGACGTGGTGGTTCTGGCTGGCGATACCTTTGACAACCATCGCCAACCGACGAAACTTCTCGAACTGGCGAGTGATATCCTGCGCGACTACGCTCGTCCCGTTGTGATACTGCCGGGCAACCATGATCCATTAACACCCGACTCCGTCTACCGCCGCGCCGGTTTGGCCTCCATACCCAACGTCAGTATTCTTGGGCTCAATGTCGATGGCGGGGTACAGTTTAGTGAGTTAGAGTTGGAGGTTTGGGGTCGGGCCCATGTGGATTATTTGGATATGGCGCCCCTGGCCAATCCACGCCCGCGCTCGACGCGTTGGCAGCTCGCCGCTGCCCACGGCCACTATGTCGATCAGGCACGCGATCCGAACCGATTGATCGGCTCCTGGCTCATCTACCCCGAAGAGATCGCTGCCACCGCCGCCGATTACCTCGCCCTCGGCCACTGGAACCAGTCCACAGCTGTCGGCAACGGACAGGTGATCGCCCATTATTCCGGTTCGCCGGAGTACACCGGCACTGTCAACGTCGTTGAGTTGAACCGTGACGGGACCGTCGTAGTTGGCAAAGCTGCGCTGCGCTGACAATTGCGGTGTTCGCCGCGCACCGGCCCTCAATCTGAACCCGTCATTGGTCTCTACCGCTCCTCTCTGTCTCGTTCAGGCCGGCATTAGCAAGCGCGCCTCCTCCGCGTCCACAACCGGGTTCTTTGGCCGCTTTCCTTCCAGCACGCGAATCACTTCTGCAGCCGCGCCCCATTCGCCGCGCTGGGCTGCTTCCAGCGTCATCGCGCCCAAATGCGGCGTCCAAAGGACGTTGTCCAGGTTCAATAGCGGATGGCCCTTCGCCGGCGGCTCATCAGCCATAACATCCAAGGCCGCCCCAGCGATCTTTTTTTGCCGCAATACTTCCAGTAGCGCTTGCTCATCGGCGATGCCGCCCCGCGCAGCATTGAGGAGATACGCGGACGGCTTCAGGAGAGCCAGTTCCGCGGCGCCAATCATGCCCTTCGTTTCCCGATTGAGAGGACAATGGATCGTGACAAAGTCGGATCGCGCCATCAATTCGCCCAGCTCGACCCATCTGCCGCCCAGCGCGGTGACATGGGATTCGGGAATGTAGGGGTCGTATACCATGAATTCCATGTCGAAGGCCCGCGCGCGTATTGCGACCCGCGTCCCGATATTGCCCATGCCGACGATACCGAGGGTTTTGCCGGCCAGCTCTGTGCCGGTAAATTTGAGATATTCACTCCAGCGGTTTTCTTTCACCGCGCGATTGGCTTCGTGGGTGTGGCGCGCCAGGGCGATTATCTGTCCGAAAACCAACTCCGCCACCGAGACGGAGTTGCTGCCCGGCTGGTTGGTCACCCAGATTTTCAGTTCCCTTGCGGCGTCCAGATCGACGCGCGACGGATCGACGCCGACACCGGTGCGGGCGATGATCTTGAGCCTTTCACCGGCCCTTTCCATATGTTTTCTGGTTATCTTTCCTTTGCGGCTGATCACCGCATCGACGCGGCGCGCTTCGATCTCCCAGCGTTCCGGTTCCACCCAGGGATTGACGACCACCAGTTCCACCCTTTCGCCCAGCCATTTGAGGACCTCAGGCTGAAACTCTTCGACAAGAACTCGCCCTAATGACATATGCATCTTCTCCTTCATCCACGAGTAGTCTCATCGGCCTGCTACATCACTTTACGCCTGAGATAGGCGCTGAGGTAGTCCACCACGGAGACCAGAATGTAGATCGCGAGTATGAGTGTCAACAGCTGGTGCTCGAAAAACAAGCTGATCGCGATATGAATGCGCTGGCCCAGTCCACCCGCCCCGACGAATCCCAACACGGCGGCGACGCGAATGTTCACTTCCCAGCGATAGAGCGTGTAGGAGATGAATTGCGGCAGCACCTGCGGGAGAATCCCGTAGAAAAGAATCTGCAAGCGATTGGCGCCGGTGGCCTGGAGTGATTCTATGGGTTGGGTATCGACGTCTTCCAACACCTCGCCGAAGAGTTTGCCGAGCACCCCTCCGGTGTGAACACCCAGCGCCAGAACACCGGGAAACGGCCCCAGACCCACCAAGAATACAAAAATCAAAGCCCATACCATTTCTGGTATCGTGCGCAGAATGTTGAGTACGCTCTTCGCCGTCAGATAGGGCACCATGCGCGCCGCGTGTCTCCAACCGTGCTTGGGCTCCATCTCGTAAAGCAAACCCGAAAAAATCAGATTGCGCGAAGCGAAAAACACCATGGCCAGGGCGATGACCACGGCCATCAGCGTTCCCATGAAAGAGATCGCGAAGGTCTCGATGGCGCCCTTTAGCGCTTCCTGCACGACGGCCGCGGAAAAATCCGGTGGAAAAAGTTTCTTGGCGTAGATCAAAATTTGCTCGAAACTGTCTCGGCTGAGCAGCTGCGACAGTTGAATCTCGGCGCCGTGGTAACTCCAAACAAAGAATGCGATGACGGCACCAAGAATGAACAGGTTTTTGGCCGTGGACTTCTCCCGCTTGCCGCCGGCTACCGGCGGAATCGTCTCATAGGTTTGCGGGGGCCATTGCTGACTCATAGCATCGACCGCACCTTGGCGCTCAGGTAATCCACCGACGCCACCATCAGAAACAGAATCATCAGGATGGTCAGCACTTCGTTAAAATTGAACATGCGCATGGAGATTTCGATCTGCTGACCGAGGCCGCCGGCGCCGACCAGACCGAGGATCGCCGAGGCGCGCACGGCGCATTCCCAGCGATACAGCGTATAGGAAACGAAGTTAGGCAGCGCCTGGGGCATCCAGCCGTAGAAAAATATTTGCAGTTTATTGGCCCCGAGAGATTGGAGCGCTTCCAGAGGCCGTTCGTTCACCGCCTCGAAAATTTCGGAGTAGACTTTACCGAGCATGCCGCCGTAGGCGACGCCGATGGCCAGCACCCCTGGAAACGGACCGAGTCCGACGGCGCGCACGAACATAAAAGCCCAGACGAACTCGGGAATGGAGCGAAATAGACTCAACAAGCCGCGGGCAAAAAGATAGACGGCGTGACGGGCGCCACGGCGCGCCGGCGCGCCGTGCAATTCCGCCTCGTTCAGTATGCCGCTCACCGCCAGCGTATGGGTGCCGAGCAGGCCCAGGGGAAATCCGATAATGACGGCGATCAGTGTGCCGAGGACCGAGATTTGCACCGTTTCCAGCGTGGGGCGCCACATGAGGGACAGAAACTGCCATGATAAATCCGGCGGGAACATGCCGGTCAGGAATTTCCAAACCGCCGCGCGCCCTTTGGCTTCGAAGAAAACCGCCGGATCGATGCCCGCCCGCCGCCAGCTGCCGGCAAACGCGAGCAGAAAAAAACCGGCGAACAGATATGGGAACAGCGACTTAGGAGATGGACGGGTAAGGGAGTGGTCTGCCTGCTTCACTCACGGCCTCGACGATGCGGTTATCTCTGACATGCCCGGCATACAGATCTTCTAACATGGAATCGGAGATTTTGTCAGGCGCAAGGTCAAAGGCGGCGACGCCGTTTTTGATGCCTATGACGCGCGGGAAGTAGGCAAGCGCAAGATCGACGCTGTGCAGGCTCACCACCAACGTCTTGTGCGTATTCCGGCTGATATCGACAAGCAGCCGGACGATGGACGATGCTAAGGTTGGATCCACCGACGATACGGGCTCGTCGGCGAGAATCACTTCGGGGTCCTGGACCAGGACACGGGCAATGGCGACGCGCTGCTGCTGGCCGCCGGAAAGCTCATCGGTGCGCTCAAAAATTTTGTCCGGGATGCTCACCTGCTCCAACGCCTTGCGTGCAAGTTCGACATCCACCGGCTTTGCCAGCGAGATGACCGAACGCACCGTCGACCATTGGCCGAGCTGGCCCGCCAGTACGTTATTAATGACTTTAAGACGCGGCACGAGGTTATGCTGCTGGTAGACGGTGCCGATCAGCCGCCGCACGCGCCGTAGCTTTTTACCATGAAAACTTTTGATGTCTTCGCCGTCGATGGAAAGCCGGCCGGATGTCGGCCTGAGCGTGCAGTTGAGCAGACGGAAAAGCGTAGTCTTACCGGCGCCGCTCGGTCCGATAAGGGCGACCCGCTCGCCCCTATCGACCGTGAAAGTAATCCCATCGAGCGCCACTTGCTGGCGCCCGAAGACCTTACGAACCTGCTCGAGACGATACTGAAGCGGCAAATTACTCATTAATTCAACTTGAGTAGCCCGGCGGCGACGGCTGCCTCTTCGATTCCCTTCCAATCCTCGTCTTTCGCGGTGATATAACCCTTGGTGCGGTGCAGATCGAGCAATTTTTTGTCTTCGGGCTTGTTGTAGTCGAGCTTCAGAAAAGCCTTGGTGATTTTCTCCACAGTGCTCTTGTCAACGCCGGCCCGTACCGTCCAGACGTAATCGACGTAAGGCGGAGTCGTCCAAAAAATTCGCACCTTGTTGGTATCCACCTTCTTGGTCTCGACCAGCTTGTCCCACACCAGAAAATTTAGCGCGCCGGCGTCAACTCGCTCCGCTTCGACCCAAGCGGCGGTCGCGTCATGAGCGCCACTAAAGCTGAACTTGGAGAAATCCTTCTCCGGATTGATGCCGTTTTTTATCAGGAAATAGCGCGGCATTAGATGGCCGGAAGTGGAGCTGACGCTGCCGAAAGCAAATGTCTTGCCCTTGAGATCTTTGAGCGATTTAATGCCGCTTTCTTTGGTGGTGATGAAATGGCTCTTAAATTCGGCGTCTTCCTTGCGCATGATGATTCTGCGCGCGCCCTTGGCCTGCTTCGCTGCCTGGACAGAAGTCAAGCCACCGTACCACACCATTTCCAGGCGATTGGCCGCGAGCGCCTCGACCGTGGCCGCGTAATCGACCACCGGAGTGAATTTGACCGGGATCCCGATTTCCTTGGTCAGATAGTCGGCAAAGGGCTGATAAATTCTCAACATTTCCTGCGGATTTTCATCCGGGATCGCGGAGATTCTCAGCTCTTTCAGCGCCTGACCGTATGCATTGCCGGCAAAAATGGCCAAAGAAAAAAACAAAGAAAAAATCGCAGTTCTTTTCATCGCGCAACCTCCGATTTTTTTGCTCCACACATGGAGTAACTTAAATAACAAAACCACCTATAAGTCAAATCGGTTTTACCTATAATGACGGGTAAAAACAAAGGGGGGCTTCGACCCTCCTTTGAAGTTTGGCGGTGTTACCAAGAACTTCGCAAGTGAAACCACGCCATCCCGCTCTAGCATCGTCATGCCCGCGAAAGCGGGCATCCAGAAATTTGGCGCAAACAGCCTAGATTCCCGCTTCCGCGGGAATGACGCCATCGGTTAAACCGATCCGCGGCGAGCCTTACTAAGGAGCGCCTTGATAACGGCAAAGTTCGGGAAGCGCGGCGGCCACTCAGCCATTTATTTCAGAAACTCCAAGACCTCCGCCGGGTGTTCTTCAGCCTTTTTCACCGTTGGCCAGTGTTTGATGACATCGCCTTTAGGGCCAATGACCACCGTCGAGCGAATCGTTCCCTGTACTTCCTTGCCGTACATCATTTTCTTGCCAAACGCGCCGTATTTTTTCATCACTTCGGCATTCGGATCGGACAAGAGCACGAAGGGAAGTTTGTACTTCTCCGCAAACTTGTCATGCGATGCGATGCTGTCTTTGCTTACACCGAACACAACGACGTTTTTCTTCTTCAACGCCGGATTCAGGTCGCGGAACCCACAGGCCTCCTTGGTGCAACCAGGCGTGCTGTCTTTCGGATAAAAATACAGTACCACCGTCTTGCCCTTGTAGTCGTGCAGCGCATGTTTCTTGCCGTCGTTGCCTTCGAGGCTAAATGCCAGAGATTTCTTGCCTTCAAGATTCATATCGAGAAATCCTCCTGATGGATGAATTGAATCATGCTCTGTCTGCCATAGCCAAAGTCCTTTGGCAATCCAGCAGGCTGCTGGAAAACTCCCTCGGAGTCCTTCGACGAGCTCAGGACGAACGGAGGGGGCTTTGAAATGATTGAGAAAATTCCGTTCTGCTGAGCTTGACGAAGCATGAGGCTCTCGAAGCATGAAGTACTTTTTTTTA
>DASWHT010000522.1:0-2120 GCA_036398075.1 Binatia bacterium
AGCCAGAGTCGAAGGCAGGATCGAGCGCGACTACGAACGCATGAATGTTCGGGAAAACGCGCCCATCGTCCAGTTGGTTTACGCCGCCGGAAAAAACTTAAACGTGGACGTTAAAACTCAAGCCACCGGCGGCGGTTGCGACGCCAATGTTTTCAACCAGAAGGGCCTCGAGGTGGCGAATCTCGGCACCGGCATGCGCGATATTCACACCGTCAAGGAATGGCTCAATCTTAAAGACCTCTATCTTTGCGCCGAAATAATTGTCGAAATTTTGCGGCTCAACGCGGCTGAATCCTAGACCACGAAACTCATGCGCTGGGATCCAAATTCGACTCACTTTAGACGGTTCAACGATCAAAGTTCAAGGTTAATCGTCGAACGTTTCTGATGTGGGCGCGCCGGATCACGTCCCTACTTTGAACCTTGAACATTGAACTTTGAACTGAAGTTTTCCGGGACAGCGAGACCTTGCGATGCACGGCGAGGAAATCGGCACACTTCTCAAGCTGGAACGCGGCCAGTTCTTGGAATTCCTAAGCGCCTTCGAACACCGGCGCGGCACTTCACAAAAAAAGCCCGAACCGGATCTGGCCAAGGAAATCGCCCGCATTGTCTCGGCCATGGCGAACGCCGATGGCGGCACTCTTTTGGTTGGCGTCGAGCCGGACAAGAGCGTTACCGGCATTGCGCACCGCGACGAGGAGATCCAGAGCTTGATCCACGCCCCCGTCGAGCTCCTCGCTCCGCCTGTGACGGCCATGTCGGAGAAACTCCGCCTCGGCAATCTTTTATTGCTCAAGTTCGAAGTCGCTCCGGGCGTCGAGGTGAACCGGGTGGCCGGGGGAAGATCATTTTACCGTATCGCCACGGAATGTCCGGCGCTGCCGGCGGAGCAGATTCAAAGCCTCAAAGAAGCCAAGAAGAATGTCCTCTACGAACGCCAACAACCGCTGAACGCCGCCTGGGAAGATCTGGACGACCATATCGTCGCAACATTTGCCGCCAGGCTCCGCGACCCGCGACCCACGGAACAACTCCTGAGCCAATGCTACCATTTATGCGACGCCTCGCGCGGCCGCCCCAAGCCTAATCTGGCGGGGCTGCTCTTGTTCGGCAAAGATCCCACCGCTTGGCATCCGCGCTGCGGCGTCGATTTCGTCAAGTACGACGGCCCTGAGCGGCGCCACGGCGCCGCGCTCAACGTGGTCAAGCGTATCCGGTTCGAAGCGCCCCTCGCGCGTCTCGTCGATGAAGCGGTGGGACGGATCAAGGAGCATATCCGCGAGCGCACGCGTCTGCACGATCTCTTTTTCCGCGAGCGTCTCGATTATCCCGCCTCCGCCTGGCAGGAAGCGCTGGTGAATGCCGTGGCGCACCGCGATTACGCCATCACCGGAGCCTCCATCGAGGTCTGGATGTTCGATGACCGCCTCGAGATACGCAGTCCCGGCCTGCTTCCCCCGCCTTTGACGCTGGAGCAGCTGCGCCAGCACAAGAGCATTCATATTTCGCGCAATCCGCTGATCGTGCGCGCCCTGGCGGACATGGGCTACTTAAGAGAAATGGGCGAAGGGATTCCGCGCATGTTCGAAGAAATGGAACACCACGGGCTTAAGCCGCCGGAGTTTTCCGCCGAAGGTTTTTTTCTCGTCGTCACGCTGCGCAACACGCCGGTTTACGATGATGAGACGCTGCGCTGGCTCAATCAGTTCGCGACTTCCCAGATCAATTCGCGCCAGCGCCGGCTCCTGGCCTACGCCTACTGCCACGGCAAGACGTTTTCCACCGCGGAATACGAGCGGGTTGCCGAAGTGGACCGCGATCTGGCCTATCGGGACATCCGCGCCTTGGTTAAATCCGGCATCGTCGCGCCGCTCAAGCCCAAGAGCCGTAGCTACCGCATCATCGAAAAACTCTAGCCAAACAAATTTGAAATTTTCGCTTGTATTTGAATTACCGAATCGGAAAAGAGTTATCTCGCGCAAAGGCGCAAAGCACGCCAAGTTTGGACATGAATAAAAAGATGGGTAGGGTGGGGCCTTTGCGGGCTTGGCGTCTTGGCGCGATCAAATTCCAAATCGGAAAAGAGTTATCTCGCGCAAAGGCGCCAAGGCGCCAAG
>DASWHT010000523.1:0-3276 GCA_036398075.1 Binatia bacterium
AGCTCCTGTTTTCTGCTCGCCGCGCGCGTGGCGGGGCATGATATATTGACCCTAGAAGGGCTCTCCCAGGACGATAAACTCCACCCGATTCAAGAAGCGTTCGTAAGCGAGCGCGCGCTGCAGTGCGCGTACTGTACGCCAGGCTTCGTGCTCTCCGTGAAAGCGCTATTAGTAGAAAATCCCAACCCGTCGGATGAGGAGATCAAGGAATACCTCGCCGGCAATCTCTGCCGCTGCGCCGGTTACGCGGATATTCTCCGGGCGGTGCGCGCCGCGCAGCAACGCATGGCGTAGGGCCGCAGCGGCCGTTCAAATCGTTCAAATAGTTCCAATCGTTCAAAACGTCTTGAACGCGGTTTGATAGCCTGGCGAGGTTTACTCGGTCCGCGGTCTGTCGTGATCTTTCGCTGTGCTACGAGTCAGTCCCGGCTAGCAGATAGTTTAAGAACGGTGTTGGCAGATTGCTCCCGTCTTTAACGACTGGAACTATTTGAACGGTTTGAACGGCTTGAACAAGTCCGATCTAGTTCTAGTGGGAGCGTTGAAGGTACATCCGTACCCAAAGATCGTAGAGATTGTCTGAACGCAGGACGTTCATTTCACAGCGTCCTGTGGCGGTTTCAGCAACCACCCCGATCCGGCGCTCCTGCCACGCGATCGCGAGGAGCCGCTGGTTACAGCGGTAGACTTGCTCTCCCACTGTGCGCAGCAGATGTGACAGGCGACTGCTGTTGCTGACGCCACTTTCCCGCCGGCGATTTTGCACGCCCTGTCGCTCCAGACGGTCGACTTCGTCGGCGTTGAATTGAAAACCGACGATTCGATCGAGAAGCATTTTCATCGCCGGGTCTTCCGCGTTGCCGGAGCAAAACTGCGTGGCGCTCTCGCCCTCGGTGCTTGGAAGATCGCCCAACGGGGAGGGTGCGATGCTTTCCGTCGACCAAACGAAATAGGCGTCGCCCGAACATTTTAAATTAAACGTGGTGAAGCGTCGCTTTTCCAGCTCCTGGCCGATGGCGCGCAGGTCCCGGGGATAGTTCACCGGTTGCGCGGGCGGTTCGCTGTCCCGCGTTGCCGGCGGCGCGTTCAATCGCGCGGCACCGTGGAAATCGTTGGCTCTTTGCGATGCGCCGGCCGGTTTATTTGTTTTTGGCCGCGGCAAAGAGCGCTTCATCCCGCGCACGACGGCGCGCACGGGCAACTGGTAATTGCAGTTAAGACAAAAGCTGTCTACCGAGGCTTCCGGCGTGCCGTGAAAAGGCTTCGCAACGGAATAGCCGACGTAGTATTGACATTGGGGGCATCGGCGCGCGCGATACATTAACATAAGCGAACAAACTCCCAGCGGGCTTCTTATTGTTTAAGCGGGTGAAAGTCAAGAATGTAAGCCGGCGATTTGCGGTATATGGATTGTCCCGGGCGTGAAGTAACGACTGCCGGTAGCCATAGAGGTGGTAGACCGGCGGTAACGACGGAGCGTTGGAAGACAAGCGGGAATATTGTTTGCCAAGATTGTAATTTTAGAAAAATAAATTTTATCGCTATCGAATCAATCTCGGAGCCTTTATTTCGGCCCGCGCGGGGAGCGGCCGGACTCTTTTCTCAAGCGCGAGATATGTGATACGAGCTTTAGGAAGAAATACGCACATGGAGGCAAGGACGATGGCAGGCAAGATCATGGTACTCGATTGCGACGGTCATATCATCGAGTCGATTCCCGAAATGGTGCCGTTTTTAGACCCGGTGGACCGCGAGATCGCGCTCTCGCCGTCGCGCAATCGCCAGGGTGTATTTGCGGGCTTGGACAATATTCACTACCCGCGCAACGTGCGGAAGTCCGGCGAAGTCGAGGCGCCACGCCGTCCACGCGTCGATGCCAGCGATCAGCGCAAGGGTTCCGGCGAGGACTGGGTTGCGTTTTTGGAAAAGGCGGGAGTGTCGGAAGCGGTGCTGTTTCCTTCGGAGGGGCTTTCAGTGGGATTTTTTCAGCAGAGCGACTACGCCGTGCGCGTCTGCCGCGCGTTTAACGATTACGTCTCGGCGCGTTACCGCAAGGTTGACAAGCGGCTGTATCCGATGGGCCTGATCGCCATGCAAGACGTTAATGAAGCGGTCAAAGAGCTGCGCCGATTGGTTCTGGATCTAAAACTGCCCGGCGCCATGCTGCCGTCGCGTGGTTTGCCGCTCCACCTCGGCCATGATTACTACTGGCCAGTCTACGAAGAAGCGGCCAACCTCGGCTGCGCCCTCGGCATTCATGGCGGTTCGAGCATCGGGTTGGGCGCCGATTCGTTTACCGACCCATGGGCGGCGCGCGTCCTGAGACATCCGATGCCGCTTGCCCTTGAGTTCGTGTCGCTTGTCTACCACGGCGTGTTTGACCGCTACAAAGATTTGCGCATCGGTTTCTTCGAAGGCGGCTGCGCCTGGCTATTGCTGCTAAAAGACCGGATGGACCGCGACGACAATGTTTACACAACGGGCACAGGCCGTTCACGCGGGCTCAGCGATTACCTGGCCAGCGGCCAGATCCTGGTCGGCGTAGAGGGCAACGAGTGGATTCTTCCCTATGTCATCAAACAATGCGGCGCGGATTCCTTTTCGTACGCGTCGGACTATCCGCATGAAGTCGATCTAGTGGCGGCGAAGCAGATGATTCATGAGACGGTAGAACGGCCGGACCTCACGCATGACGAAAAGGCCAAGGTTTTGGGGTTGAACGCAAAAAAATTCTTCAGAGTATAAGCCGGTTCAAATCGTTCAAGCAGTTCAAGCCGTCGGGAACAAGAAAGCCGGGAAAGAGAATTAACCACAAAGGACACAAAGAACACATAGGGCGCGAAGCGCGCAAGATAAAATTTTTGCGACTTTTGTCCTTCGACTTTGCTCAGGATGGTGAGTTAGTCGAACCACGTACATTGCGGTTAAATCATCCGAAAGGGACGGCTATAGCCGTCCCATAATTTGTGACCTTTGTGCTACTATACCTGAAAGTTTTCGCGGCGCGCGCAAATGTTTCGATGCGCCAAAGCCAAGAGGGCGGGTTTCAAACCCGCCCCTACAAATTCCTATTCTTTTTTGCGTCCTTTGCGTTCTTTGCGGTTAACTGATCCCCGTCTTCCGTCCGAGGGCGCGATGAATCGCGCCCCTACTTTGTGACCCTTGTGCCCTTTGTGGTTAATTCTCTTCTCCGTTTTGGTTGCCGCTCTGCCGCGCTAGGTTCCGTGCGGTTAGATTCCCATTCCGAGTAATGGTTTCGTTGCGGCAACAATGCTA
>DASWHT010000524.1:0-5000 GCA_036398075.1 Binatia bacterium
AAGAAGGACCATCGCGAAAGAGCTGCTGGCGGGGAAATAAGAATGGGAGAGGAAAGCTGGAAGTCAGAGGTCAGAAGCCAGCGGTCAGAGATCGGAAGTCGGGGGCCAGAGCACTCAATTACACGCGACACAACTGCTGGGGTCCGACATCTGACCTCTGATCGCTGGCCTCCGCTGACTTCTAGCTTTCATCTCCCATTCTTATTTTCCCGCCAGCAGCTCTTTCGCGATGGTCCTTCTTTGGACCTCCGAAGTTCCTTCGCCAATTTCGCATAGCTTGGCATCGCGAAAATAGCGCTCCACGGGATAATCTTTGATGTAGCCATAGCCGCCGTGGATCTGGATCGCTTTGCTCGTGGCGCGCACGGCGGCTTCCGCCGCATAGAGTTTTGCCTCCGAAGCAGCCTGGGAAAAAGGCTGCCCGGTATCCTTCAAGCGCGCCGCGCGCAGGACCAGCAGGCGTGCCGCGTCAAGCTCCGTCGCCATATCGGCGAGCATCCACTGGATCGCCTCAAACTGCGCAATCGGTTTTCCGAACTGCTGTCTCTGCTTGGCATATTTGAGCGCCTCTTCGAGCGCGCCGCAGCCGATGCCCACCGCCATGGCGCCGATGCCGATCCTTCCGCCCTGCAGCACTTGCAATACATGCTTATAGGCGCCATTCAGCTCGCCCAGAAGATTTTCTTTGGGAACGCGCAATCCGTCCAGATGGAGCGCGGCCGTATCGGAGGCGCGCACGCCGAGCTTGTTTTCGATCTTGCCTACGCTCAGCCCCGGCCAACCCCGCTCGACGATGAAGGCCGATATCCCACGGTTTCTTTTGGCCGGGTCGGTGGACGCTATGATCACGTAGATTCCGGCGGTGGAGCCCTGGGTGGTGAACTGCTTTTCGCCGTTTAAAATCCAGTGGTCGCCGTCTGGTGTAGCGCTGGTTTTAAGCGCCGCGGCATCGGACCCCGAGCCCGGCTCAGTGAGCGCCCACGCGCCGAGTTTTTCCCCGGTTGCCAAAGGAGGCAGATACTTTTGCTTTTGCCGCTCGCTCCCAAAGCCGAGAATATGTCCCGAGCAAAGAGAGTTATGGGAGGCGACAATCAACGCCGTTGCGCCGTCCACGCGGGCGACTGCTTCGATGATGATCGCGGCGCTCACGGCATCGAAGCCCGCTCCGCCAAACTGCGCAGGAACATTGATCCCGAGCAGCCCTAGCTCGGCCATAGCGGGAATCAACTCACTGGGGAAGCGCGCTGCCTCATCACGCTCTGACGCTCCCGGAGCGATCCGGCGTTGCGCGAAATCCCGCACCGTGCGGCGCAGGAGCTCTTGCTCCTCTGAAAGATCAAAATTCATGGGCTCCCTTCGCCCTAACTACTTTTTTCTTTCTCTCAACCCTTGCTTTACCCATGACGCGAGTCGGTAAGCCGGAGCGTGACAAAGACCTATTTCTGATCGCCTGCGCCGGCCGCCTCTTGACTGCGATGGACCGCACAAACTGCACGATTTCTTCGAGCGTCGTGCCGGGCGTGAAGATCTTCTTCACGCCCATGCGTTTAAGCGTTCCCACGTCCTCCTCCGGAACGATGCCGCCGCCGAAAACCGCGATGCGGCCTGCCTGGTTTTTTTTGAGTAGCTTGATCACTTCGCCGAACAAAGTCAGATGCGCCGCCGAGTGGATCGATAGACCAATAGCGTCTACGTCTTCTTGAATGGCGGAGCTGACGATGTCCTGGGGCGTGTTGTGAATCCCGAGATAGATGACCTCGATGCCCGCGTCACGCAGCGACCGTGCGACAATCTTGACGCCCCGGTCGTGGCCGTCGAGGCCGGCTTTCGCCACTAGAACGCGAAGCTTCCGCGCCGCAGGCGCCTTGGTACTTTTCTGATGCATCGCGCTACTCTAAACCTGGAGTGATGGAGTGATGGAGTACTGGAGTAATGGGATAAGAAACTGTCCCTCCGAAACCCAACACTCCATCACTCCAATACTCCATTACTCCGTGTCTTCTCATAAACTGACCGCTTCCCGATAGCCTCCATACACTCGCCGGAACACGTCGCAGATTTCGCCCACGGTGGCTTCCACCCGCGCCGCTCCGATAACCGCCGGCATGAGGTCGCCGTTTGCCTCGGCAACGCCCGCAAGGCGGCTGAGCGCCGCCGCCACCTTCTTTGCGTTGCGGCCCTTCTTTCTTTGGCGAAGTTTTACGACCTGTTTGTTCTCGACTTGGTCCTTCACTTTGAGAATTGAGACGCGGCGCTTTCCAGGCTCCGCGAAACTGTTCACTCCGACGATGATTCGTTCCTGTGCATCCACTTCCTTTTGGTATGAGAGCGCGGCGCGGTGGATCTCGCCCTGAGGAAAGCCGCGCTCGATGGCCGGAACCATGCCGCCCAACGCGTCCAACTTATGGATGTACTGCTTCGCTTCCGCTTCCATCTTGTTGGTCAGCCATTCTACATAGTAAGAGCCGCCCAGCGGGTCGACGGCGTGGATAACGCCGGATTCGTGGGCGATGATCTGTTGGGTCCGCAGGGCGATTTTCACGGCCTCCTCCGTGGGCAGCGCGAGGGTTTCGTCCAAAGAGTTGGTATGCAGCGATTGCGTTCCGCCAAGGACCGCGGCCAGCGCCTGAAGCGTCACCCGCACGACGTTGTTGTAAGGTTGCTGGGCCGTCAGCGCGCAGCCGGCGGTTTGGGTGTGAAAGCGCAGGGCCAGGGAGTCTGGATTCGCCGGATGGAATCGTTTCTTCATCTCCTGCGCCCACAGGCGCCGCGCCGCGCGATATTTGGCGATCTCCTCGAAGAAATCGTTGTGGGCGTTGAAGAAAAAAGACAGCCGGGGCGCGAAATCGTCAACCTTCATTCCCGCGTCGATGGCCGATTTCACGTAAGTCAAGCCATCGTAAAGCGTGAAGGCCAATTCTTGAACCGCCGTCGAGCCGGCTTCGCGAATATGGTAGCCGCTGATGCTCACCGGATGATAACGGGGCGCCGATTCGACGCAGAAGCGAATGATGTCGTTGATCATCTTGAGCGAGGGGGCCGGCGGGCAGATCCATTCCTTTTGCGCGATATACTCTTTCAAGATGTCGTTTTGCAGCGTTCCCTGCAGATCGCGAAATTTCACTCCCTGGTGTTCGGCAACCACCAGGTACATGGCGAAGAGAACGATGGCGGGTCCGTTGATCGTCATCGAAACGCTCACCTCGTCGAGCGGAATGCCGCGAAAAAGCATCTCCATATCCGCGACGGAATCCACCGTGACGCCGCAACGGCCGACCTCGCCCCGCGATCTCGAATCGTCGGAGTCGTAACCCATGAGAGTCGGCATGTCGAAGGCCACTGACAAACCCATGTTTCCCTGTTGGAGCAAGTAGTGGTAGCGCCGGTTACTCTCTTCAGCCGAGCCAAAGCCGGCAAACTGGCGCATCGTCCAGAGCCGTCCCCGGTACATGGTCGGATAAATGCCGCGGGTGAACGGAAACTCACCCGGAGCCCCTAGGTCCCGGGCGACATCGAGTTCCTGGATATTTTCGGGGCTGTAGATTCTTTGGATCTCAATGTCGGACAGATTTCGATAGCTCTTTTCATTGGAGTTCACCGGGGACCTCCTCGCCGTCAAGCAGCCCGCGGGCGATGACCAGCCGCTGTATTTCAGACGTTCCTTCATAGAGAGTCGTGATGCGCGCGTCGCGGTAAAAACGCTCGACCGGGAATTCCTTCGTGTAGCCATAGCCGCCGAAAATCTGCACCGCCTTGTAAGCGCTCCGATTGGCGGCCTCCGAGGCGAAAAGCTTGGCCATGGCAGCTGCCTGGGTCACGGTCCTCCCCTGTTGAGCTAACCAGGCTGCGCGAAAGGTCATGAGTCGCGCTGCGTCAATCTCCGCTGCCATATCCGCGAGCATCCACTGTATCGCTTGAAAGTCGGCGATGGGCCGGCCGAACTGTTGGCGCTCCCTGGCATGCCCGAGTGACTCCTCGAGACAGCCTTGCGCGATGCCCAAAGCTTGCGCGGCGATGCCGATGCGGCCGCCGTCCAGCGTCGCCAGCGCAATCCTGAATCCGTCTCCCTCGTCCCCCAGTAGGTTTTCCCGCCCAACGTGACAATCCTCGAAGAGAATGCTGGCGGTATCCGACGAGCGAAGCCCCAGCTTGTCTTCCAACTTGCCCACGATGAACCCCGGAGTGTTCTTTTCCACCATAAAAGCCGAAATTCCCTTCTTGCCTCTCGCGGGTTCGGTAACGGCATAGACGATGGCTAGATCCGCGCGGCTGCCATTGGTGACGAAGATCTTGTTGCCATTGAGGACATAGTGGTCGCCTTCACGCTTGGCCCTGGTCTGAATCGAACCTGCGTCTGAACCCGCCCCCGGCTCGGTCAAGGCATAGCATCCAAGCTTCTCGCCGCGGGCCAGCAAAGCCAGATACTTTTCCTTCTGGGCGGCGCTGCCGAAGCGAAGAATAGGCGCGCAGACGAGCGAGTTATGCACGCTCATGATCACGGACAGCGAAGCCCAGGCCTTGGAAATTGCTTCCATGGCGATGGCGTACGAAACGAAATCCATGGCGGAGCCGCCATACTCCAGCGGCACGCACATTCCCATAAACCCTAGCTCGCCGAGACGACGGACCAGCTCGCTTGGATAGGCGGCGTCGCGGTCCATACGGCTCGCGACCACCTTGACCTCCTTATCGGCAAATGCGGCCGCCAGGTCTTTGACGAGTTGCTGTTCTTCGGTGATCTCGAAGTCCATGTTCAAAGCGCAATAGGGAAGTCAGAAGTCGGAGGTCAGAGGTCCGCAATCCGACTCCGCCTCTCTTACTCCCGGATTCTAAATCCCGACTCCTGTATTGATCGTTCCATTCAAACTCTTTCGACCATCATGGCCACCGCCTCGCCGCCGCCGATGCAGAGACTCGTTACCCCCGTAGTCAGACCGTGGTCTTCCAGCGTATGGATGAGGGTGACCAACAGCCGCGCGCCGCTGGCGCCGATGGGATGG
>DASWHT010000525.1:0-1571 GCA_036398075.1 Binatia bacterium
TGAAGAGCCGCGGGCACATGTCCACGTCCACTGCAGCGACGGCGAGGTTAGAACCGCAGATTGAATTGGCAAAGAATTTTCGGCTGTCACGTTCCCAAATCAAAGAGATCGAGCAAATTATAGAAGGACATTACGATGAGCTTAGGCGCGCTTGGAAAGAACACTTCGGCAGTTGAAGTTACTCATGTCTCATGTCACGGGGTGTGGTTGTTGGCCAATGATCGAGAGCTTTTCATGTCCTATGACCAGTTTCCCTGGTTTAAAGACGCGACATTAAGGAAAATCCTTAATGTCGAAGAGCCGGCGCCGGGTCACTTCTACTGGCCCGATTTGGACGTTGACTTGAGCGAGGAAATTATTGCTCACCCAGAGCGGTTTCCGCTCAAAGCTAAGTAACGCTAAATCGTTCAAACCACGCGAGATGTTGCCGTCCAGGGTGAACATCCCGGACCGAAGTTTCACTGGCTCATTATTCCCAGTCGAACAGTGCGTCGACAGCGCCGTCGGCCAGGCTCGATTTCCTCGTCTATCTCAAAACCGCCAAGCAGATCGGGGTAACGATGCCACCCAAGGTGCTGGCGCGGGCGGACAGAGTCATCAGGTAAGGTAAGAGTAAAAATGAAAAAAGGCAAAATGAATTACAAAAATATAACGAGCTGGAAAATTATCGTTTGGCTGGTGGTAGGACTCGCAACTTTTGTTGTCGCGGCCACTTCTGTCTCCGCGGCACAACGCGCCGCGGAGCTCAGAATCGCCGTCGTCGGCGCGCCCGAGGAGCCGAGATTCTCCGAGATTGTGGCGGGTCTCAAGAAAGGCCTGGGCGAGGTCGGCTACCTGCCGCCTTCGCTTACGGTCGAGGAAATAAGGATTGCGAGAGCAGAAGAAAAAACCGTGAAGCCGACTGTCGAAAAGGCGCTCCAACGGGGCGCGCAGGTTTTGTTCTTGATCGGCTCCAGACTGCTCAAGCCGGTGCGGGAAGCTTCTGCCGACGTGCCGGTTGTTTTCATCACCCCCGGCGATCCGGTAGCGGCCGGCCTGGTTGCGAGTCTGGCGCGGCCCGGAGGCAATACGACGGCCGTGACCTTCGAGTACCCGGAGCTTTCGGGTAAGCGTCTGGAGCTTTTGAAAGAGATTGCGCCTCGGGTACGCCGCGTTCTCGCTGTTTATGATCCCAGAGATCCATCGCCCCGACAGGGAATGATGGCGGCACGCCAGGCCGCGCTGAGTCTCGGCTTAACCCTCATCGAGCGCGAAGCACGCAGCCGGGTGGAGTTTTTGCGAGGATTACAATCGATCGAAGAAGCTGACGCCTATCTAGCGGTTCCGGGCGGCTTGCCGACCGGTTTCTACGACGAGGTCACGCGAGTGGCCAACGCAAAACGTCTCCCGGCGATATTTCATGCGCGTACGGGCAGCACCGCGGACGCACTCGCCAGCTACGGCGCAAGCGATGCACAGATCGCCCACGACGCGGCGCGTGTCATCGACAAAATCGCCAGAGGAGCGAAGGCCGGCGAGCTGCCGGTCGAGCGGCCGACGAAGCTGGAGCTTGTCATGAATCTCAAGACGGC
>DASWHT010000526.1:0-5310 GCA_036398075.1 Binatia bacterium
AAAAAAAAAAGTAAAGTACTCCGCGACCCTGATCGCCGGCGCCACGCCCATGGTTTGGTACTGCTCGATGAAGTACTTAAACGCTACCGGGAGGACGATTCGGTAACAAAAATAGGAGCCGGCCGCGAAAAACAGAGTCGCGCATACCACGAACGGGAGAACCAGCTTTTTTTCGCTGCCTGTCAAGCCGGGCGCGATGAAGCGCCAGATTTGCAGGAAGATGTACGGACTTGCGAATAACAGACCGGCCAGGAGCGCAACTTTTATTTCGATAAAAAAGGCTTCAGTGACGCCGGTTCCGATCAAACTCTGGCCCGGCCCCAAATGCGCCACGAGCGGAGCCACCATAACCGCGAAAATCGCGGCCGAAAAAATATAACACAAAGTCGAGATCAAAAAGACCGCTAGCAGAGCTCGTAACAAGCACCAGCGAAGCTCTTCGAGGTGCTCCGTCAAAGTCATGTTAGCGTCGGCCACCACAGACGATTAAGCCAGGCAAATTGCAAAAAAGGGGAAGGATAATAACCCTTCCCCTTTTTTGGTTGTGAAAACCGTAATAAGGTTAGCTCTTCCTTATTTGGTTTTTCCTTCCTCTTTTTTCTCCATGCCCTTCTCCATACCGGTATCCTTCGCCGGCTCGCCAGCTTTCTGTTCGCCGCCGGCCGGGGCCGCTGCATCTGGAGCAGGAGCCGGCTCAGCAGGTGCCGGTGCCGGGGGCGGTGGAGGCGGCGGTTCTTCTTTTTTGCCGCATCCCGCGAAAGTCAGAGTCAAAGCAAAGAATGTAATCAACGATAACGAAATTATCTTTTTACCCATCCTTAGGTTCACCTCCTTTCCCGTCACACATCTCGCTAATCTGTTTTGGTTAAGTTTGTTATATCGCACAAGTCTTTCAGACTTTCAAGGGCAACGGCAAAATTACCGGTCGCAACCGCACCATGAATTGCGCCCCGGGTCTCGGCGTATTCTTACCCTCGACGATTCTTGGACAATCACAGCCCAGAAGTATGATCGGCCGACCGCCAAAAACTCATCGCTATCTTTTCTTGCGGAACCACCAAATAGATTTTTCATCACCTCGGATAATGGTTCTGCGCAGTCGCGCATCTCTTCGCCGCAAATCGCAGACAGGGAAAATAGTTTGCACGCGCGGGCATTGTTCCAAAACAATCCGCGCTCAATGACCCGCCCGGTCAAAGCTGAAAAAAATTTTCCGCGCGTCAAAACTTTAAAAAAAATCCCAAAAGAATTGTTTTCAAACAAAAATTTCAACGCGGGCGCCGCAACCCGAAAACCCATAGTCTTCTGACAAACCAACATCAATTGTTAATAACTTGTTGATAATCGAATAACCACGCGCCGCGGAGCGCGAATAATCGCCCCCCTCAGCCAATTGCATAATTTCACGGCATCAAAACCTGCTAAACTCCAAAGAGTTACAGATATTGCCGAGATTTTACGCACCGCTCGGAGCGGGCAACAATGAATCAAGCATCCAGGTTGTGACGGCCGCTCGGCGCCGCGTGGTTGGCGATTGTTTTAATTAACCAAACAGGCCCGTGTCCCGGCATCGTCAACCTGCGCGCAGTCACGGAATTCTGAAACACACTGCCGGCGCTGCATTGGCAATTTATTGCGCTCCGCCCGCGCCGAATCGAAATCTTCGTTGCACAGCTGTTACGTTGACTCGGCGGCGGTCAGATGGTACAAAAAGCCCATCGAGTTTCGGAGGAAAATGTGGCACGCCATCCGTCGGTCATCAAAAGACATCATCAAAGCCTAAAGCGGCACAAGCGCAACATGGAGACCAAGTCCAAGCTTAGAACGCTGATCAAGAAAGCGCGGCAACTTATTGAAGGCAAAAATCACGAAAACGCTTCAGCCCAGCTTCGCGTTGTCAACAAAGCTCTGGATAAGGCCGTGAGCAGAGGCATCATCAAGCGCAATACCGCGTCGCGTTGGATATCCCGGCTCTCCAGTGTTACCCCAGCCGCCTAATTCACTTTCAACCAGAATTTAAAATGTTGCAGGCAGGCTGCTAGAACATTTCCATAAGCCGCTGGAAAAGCTCCTGTGCAAAACGGGCCATCAACTGCTCCCGCGCTCCGGTTTGCTGCGCTTCCGTGAGTTGGATATCCGTCATGCGGCGCACGTCCGAGGCGTTGAGCGTCCCGGTACGGAACTCGGAGGAGGTTGCAACGACGGCCGCCCGCGAACCGGCGTAAATCTGCGTCAGCGTGATTCCCGGGCCGCGCCAGAGAATTTCGTTGGGCTCGCGTCGGCGCAAGTTGAGGTCCACGATCATTTGGGCCTGCATCTGGAGCACTTCATCAAAGCGGTTGATCGAAGCGGTTACGCTGTCCAGCGACCGCACCACGCCGCTCAAAATCACATCCGCCTGCTCCGCCTGCTCCACCACCCGCAAGCGCCCTTTGCGATACAATTCACCGCGCACCGCCGTCGTCAGTTCCTTATCGATGCCCACTTCGCGGCTGCGGTTGATGAAAGGCTCGACATAGATAGTTTGGGCGTCTTTCGGTAAGAGACTGCCTCCGCCACCGAATTGATACCCGCAGCCGCCCAGCGCCACGCCCAGAACCAGTGAGAAAATCGTGATAATCCGCCGGCCTATTGTTTGTGCCATATTCGTCTATCCCTCCACCACGATATTCAGCAAACGCCGCGGCACGTGTACGAGCCGCTGGATTTTTTTTTCGCCCAGAAAAGCGCTCACCCGCTCGTCCGCCAGGGCCGCCCTTTCGATCCGTTCTTGGGTCACGTCCGCGGGAACCGTAATCTTGCCGCGCACCTTGCCGTTGACTTGCACGACGATGAGCAGTTCTTCCTGTTCCAGCGCTTCCGGCGCATAGCTCGGCCAGGGCACGCGGTCCAGTCTGTCTTGATACCCCAAATGCTCCCATAGTTCGCTGGCGATATGGGGCACGAACGGCGCCAATAAGATAACTATCGTTTCGACGCCGGCTTTCACCAGTGCGGCGCCGTCTCGCGTAAGCCTGGCATGTTGGGCGACGCCGCTCACCGCGTTGAAAAGCTCCATGATCGCCGCGATCGCGGTATTGAAATGGAACCTGCCGTCTATATCCTCAGTAACCTTCTTGATGGTCCGGTGGATCATGCGCCTGAGCTCGCGCAATTCGCCGCCCGTTTCTCCCGACTGTAGGTCAATCCGCGCCCCCGCCAGCGCTTCTGAGTGCTGGTGCACGAAGCGCCACAAGCGCGATAGAAACCGGAAGCCCCCCTCGACGCCTTGATCGCTCCATTCGAGGTCTTTTTCCGGCGGCGCGGCAAAGAGCGTAAACAGGCGCGCCGTGTCCGCGCCGTAGGCGTTGACCAAGTCTTCGGGGTCGACGATGTTGTTCTTCGACTTGGACATCTTTTCGACCCGCCCCTTTTCTACTGGCCGATTGCATTGGGGGCACTTCCAACCATCTTTTTCAGAGCCGGCGAGCTCGCTGGGGAAAAGCCAGCCGTGCTCGCTGCAGCGGTAGGTTTCCTTGGACACCATGCCTTGCGTCAACAGATTCGCGAAGGGTTCATCCACTTTGGCCAGGCCGAGATCGCGCAGCGCCTTGGTAAAGAAACGCGCGTAGAGCAGATGCAGCACGGCATGTTCGACGCCGCCGATGTATTGATCCACCGCCATCCAGTAGCCGGCCTTCTCCGGGTCAAAGGGCGCGCCATCGTAGCGCGAAGAGGTGAAGCGCAAAAAATACCAAGACGAATCTACGAAGGTATCCATGGTGTCGCTCTCGCGGCGGGCGCTTTGCTGGCATCTGGGACAGGCAACTTGCGCGAAAGACTTGCTGTCGCCAAGCGGCGAGCGGCCTTTGCCGGTGAACGGCACGTCCTTTGGCAGAGCCACGGGCAGTTGATCATAAGGCACGGGAACGATGCCGCAATTATCGCAATAAATGATTGGAATCGGCGTGCCCCAGTAGCGCTGGCGCGACACGCCCCAATCGCGCAGGCGATAACGAACCGCCCCTTTGCCCCAGCCTTTTTCTTCCAGATAAGTAGCGATCTTCTCTTTGCCCTCGCTATTCGCCAAACCCGAAAATTGCCCGCTATCCACCATCACGCCGTCATCGACATAGGCCTCCGTCATTTCCTCGGCCAGCAATACTCGATCCCGCGGCTGGATCACGACTCGGACCGGCAAACCGTATTTGCAGGCGAACTCGAAATCCCTCTGATCATGCGCCGGCACCGCCATCACCGCGCCCGTGCCATATTCCATCAAGACAAAATTCGCCACATAGATGGGAATATTCTCCGCGGTAAAAGGATTGCGGCAATAAGCGCCGGTGAAGACGCCTTCCTTCTCGCCCTCGTCGGCGCCGCGCTGGCTCTGGCTGGTTCTGCGGACCCGCTCGACGAAATCTATAACCGCGGCTTCTTGCTGAGTCCCGCGGCAAAGTTCGAGGGCCAGTGGATGTTCCGCGGCGATGGAGATAAAGGTCGCGCCGAAAACCGTGTCCTGGCGCGTGGTAAAGACCGTAAGGGATTCATTTCGTTCTGGGAGCGGGAAGCGGATCTCGGCGCCGATGGATTTGCCGATCCAGTTGCGCTGCATCGTGACGACCTTTTCGGGCCATCCCCCGAGCCGCTCCAGATCGCCGAGCAGCTCTTCGGCGTAATCGGTGATGCGGAAGAACCATTGCTCCAATTCCTTTTGCATCACCGCGGCGTCGCAGCGCCAGCAAGCGCCCTCGATAACCTGTTCGTTAGCCAACACCGTCTCGCAGGAAGGACACCAGTTGACCGAAGAGCGCTTCTTGTACGCCAGCCCGCGCTCGAAGAAGCGCAGGAAGATCCACTGGTTCCAGCGGTAGTACTCCGCTTCGCAGGTCGCAACCTCGCGCTCCCAATCATAGGAAAGCCCCATGCGCTTTAGTTGCGTTTTCATGTAGCGGATATTTTCCTGGGTCCATTTCTCCGGGTGGATTCCCCTTTCGATGGCGGCGTTTTCCGCCGGCAGCCCGAAGGCGTCCCAGCCCATCGGATGAAGCACATTATGGCCGCGCATCCTTTTGTAGCGCGCCACGACGTCGCCGATGGAATAATTCCGCACATGGCCCATGTGAATCCGCCCGGAAGGATAGGGAAACATCTCTAGCACGTAATACTTGGGGTTGCCGGCTGCTTCGGCGACCCGAAAGCTATTTTCTTCATCCCAAATTTTCTGCCACTTTTCCTCTATATCTTTGGGCCGGTAACGTTCTTCCATAGTCGGATCGCTTCAGTTTAAGGTTTAATGTTCAAGGTTCAACGTTCCGAAACTCGAACCTC
>DASWHT010000527.1:0-18015 GCA_036398075.1 Binatia bacterium
TACCGCAAGCGTCCGCGGGCGATGGGTCTAGTGGCGTTGTCGGTGCCGTTGGGTGGCTCAGTGCTGTCGCTGGTCTACCAATACCTGGTGGCGAATTATGGCTGGCGCAGCGCTTTTTTCACCCTGGGGGTCGCCGTCTGGCTGCTCGTGGTGCTGCCTGGGCTGCTTTTCTTGCGCCGCCAGCCGGAGGATCTCGGACTGAAGCCGGACGGTCCTACCGAGGCCGAGCACACCATAACCTTCAATAATGAATCGCCGGCAAGCGCGGCGGAGTTGAGCTGGCAAAGACACGACGCGCTGAGGACCGCGGCGCTGTGGCTGTTCGTCGCAAGCGCCCTACTCGCGTCTATCAGCACCGGCGGCATCGCCTTTCACATGGCGGCCCATTTGACGGACGTAAACATGAGCGCGGCGGTGGCGGCCGGTGTCGTGAGTTGGATGGCTCTGTCCGGCGCCCTCGGCAACGGCCTCTGGGGCGCGCTGGCGGAGCGTATCGAGCCGCGCCGGTTGAGCATCGTGACGATGCTGCTCGCGGCGCTGGCGGTGGCCTTGCTCATGTCGGCGCAAAGCCCGCTCATAGCGTTTCTCTTCGGCTTACTTTTCGGTCTCAGCGCGCGCGGCTCGGCGATCTTGATGCAAATTCTACTGGCGCGCTACTACGGGCGGCGCGCCTTCGGCGCCATCAGCAGTGTCCTCGATCCCTTTCATAAAGGTGGGCTTGGCCTGGGACCGCTTCTCGCCGGCCTGGCTTACGATTTGACCGGCAGCTACGCGACGATATTTGCCGCTTTCCTCGTTTGCTACTGCGTCGCGGCGGCGCTGATTTTTTTTGCTCGCCAACCCTAGACCTCGCTGCGGATTGTCGAGTTCAAGGTTCAAAGTTCAAAGTTCAATGCTCCGACCTCCCTTTTGCAACACAGTGCGAGCGCTACCCGAACTTCCCTTGACTTTGCTGCCGCGTGCTTTACCTTAAATTGATCATGCGCCGATTCTTTCTTACAGCGATTTCTGTCTTGCTTTCGTTAACATTTGGCGCCGCACCTGGTCACGCAACCTACGTGCGCGAAATAGTGCTCGATAACGGCTTAAAAGTCCTGCTGCTCGAAGATCACAAAAGCCCCGCGGTGACTTTCCAGGTCTGGTATCGGGTCGGCTCGCGTAACGAGAAAGACGGCAAGAGCGGCCTGGCTCATTTTTTGGAGCACATGCTGTTCAAAGGCACGCCGAAGACCAAGCCGGAAGAATATTCGCGTATTATCGCCAAGAACGGCGGGCGCTCCAACGCGTTTACGACTACGGATGTGACGGTTTATTTCGCGACCATGAGCCGCGAAAAAATAGCCATCCAGTTGGAGTTGGAAGCCGAGCGCATGACCCAGGCGCTTCTCGTCGAGACCTATTTCGAGCCGGAAAAGAACGTGATTCAAGAAGAGCGGCGCCTGCGCACCGAGGATGATCCGGTCTCGGCGCTGGCCGAAGTCGCCAATGCGATGGCCTACACCGTGCATCCTTATCGCCGCCCGGTGATCGGCTGGATGGCGGATATCCAAAATCTGACGCGCCAAGATCTGCTGGACTACTACCGGACCTATTACTCGCCCAACAACGCTTTCATCGTCGTAACCGGAGATTTTTCCACGGAAGAGATTCTGCCGAAGATCAAGGCGGCCTACGGGAAGATTCCGCGCGGCCCCGAGCCGCCCAAAGTGCGCGTCCAGGAACCGGCGCAAAAAGGGGAGCGGCGGGTTATCTTGAAGAAAGAAGCGGAGTTGCCCTTCCTGCTCATGTTCTACCACGCGCCTAATCTCAATGACCCCGACAACTTCGCCCTCGATGTTTTGACCGTGGTGCTGGCCGGCGGGCGCAGCTCGCGGCTTTACCACGACCTGGTCTATCAGAAACGTCTGACCCGCGGCGTCGATGCCGACTATAGCAGCGTGTCCATCGATCCTTCGGGCTTGAGCATCAGCGCCCAGTTGATGCCGGGCAAGGAGCCGGCGGAAGTCGAGCGCGAGATCGACAGGCTGTTGGACAAGGTGAAAGCGGATTTGATTACCGAACGTGAACTGGAAAAGGCCAAGAATCAAATCGAAGCCAGCTTTATTTTCGCTCAGGATTCGATCTTCGGGCAGGCGATGAAGGTTGGCTACTATGAAGCCACCGGCGGCTGGGAGCGCATGAACAGTTATCTCGATGGCATTCGCAGCGTTACCCGCGAAGATATCCGCCGCGTGGCGAGGCTGTACCTGGACCGCGACCGCCGAACGGTGGGAACTCTGATTCCGACTAAAGAAAAGGCGCTATGAAAAAGACTCTTCCGGGCTTGTTATTTGCTCTCGGCACACTGCTGGCGGCGATGCCTGCGTCGGCGGAGCTTACGCCGAAACGGACGGAGCTTGATAACGGCGTCGTCCTGCTGACTTCAGAACAGCGGGCGCTGCCGATGATTTCCATCGAGCTCTTGATCGACGCCGGCGCGCGCTATGACGGCGGCGGACAGGAGGGTCGCGCCAATCTTGCGGCGCGGCTCCTGACCTATGGCACCAAACGGCGCTCGGCGTTGCAGATCAGCGATGCTCTTGATTTTATCGGCGCCAGCCTGTCAACCGGCTGCAGCGAAAATCTCGCGAGCGTCAGCATGACGATACTCAAGAAGGATCTATCCACCGGCCTGGCGCTTCTGGCGGAAGTGCTGACGCAGTCCACGTTCCCGCAAGAGGAGATCGAGCGCCAAAAGCAGTCGATCGTCGCGTCCCTCAAGGCGCGCGACGAAGAACCGGGTGATATAGCCGAGCGCAGATTTTCAGCGGCGCTATTTCCCAACAGTCCCTATGGCCGTCCCGTCGCAGGGATGGAGTCCTCGGTCAGAGCCATTTCACAAAAGGGCCTCAGGGAGTTTTATGAGCGTTATTATCGGCCCAACCGGACCATCATGGCGGTGGTCGGCGACGTCACCGCCGAGGAAATCGACGAGGCGCTCAACCAAGCGTTCAGTTCGTGGAAAAAGGGCGAGCCCGGTGGCAAGCCGCTGGTGCCCTCGGCTACCGGTGCGCCGACGTCGATTCGCGTCGACAAGGAACTTACCCAGGCCAACATCATCATGGGACATGAGGGGGTGACCCGCGGCAACCCGGATTACTACGCCATTCAGGTCATGAATAATATTCTGGGCGGCGGCGGATTTTCGTCGCGGGTCGTGGATTCGATCCGTAATGAGCGCGGCCTGGCGTATTCCGTGTATACGTATTTCAATGCTGACAAAAGCCATGGGACTTTCCAGTTCGTGATGCAGACAAAGAACGATAGCGCGCGCGAAGCGATGCGCATCGCTCGTGAAGAAATCGAACGCATCCGGCGCGAGCCGGTGAGCGAGCAGGAGTTGAACGACGCCAAAGACTACCTCACCGGGAGTTTTCCGCTGCGTCTGGACACCAACCGCAAGGTCGCCAATTTTCTCGCGCAGGTGGAATTTTTTCAGCTCGGCTTGGATTATCCGGACCGCTACGGCGACTTCATCCGCAAAGTGACGCGGCAAGATGTGCTAAGGGTCGCCAAACGCTATCTCCAGCCGGAAAAACTCATCACCGTCGTCGTTGGCAATCATAATAAGATCGGCGAATAAAACTTCCTTGGGCACGTTTAAGCCGTTCAAATCGTTCAAGTTGTTCAAGCCGTCGAACGGATCCGGAAACGTTTTGAACGGCTTGAACGATTTGAACTTGTTGAACGAGTCCTTAAAGACGGTTAGATAGCCGCGATATCCCTTCATCACTCCGCGACTCCATTTTCCCAACGCTCGATCACTCCCGAGCTTCGGCGGGCGGCAATCTTTTAACGTCGGGGTCACCGGCGTTAATTGTTTGCCACTGGGAAAGAATTTCCGCCCGCGCCCTTCGTGCCAAGAAATACCTTATTTGCCGATAGGTTAAGGGCGGTTTCACGGACGTGGAAAATAGTGGCATGGAGTGTGCTAAAAAAGGCAAACGGTCAGTTATTTGGAATTCCCAATAAACAAAGGAGACCCAATGGAGTTGCAACCCTCACCACGCCGCACGGAAGAGTCCGCCGAGGTATCATCGGCGATGAACCCACTTGTGGGAAATAGCCCCAAGATGCGCCAAATTCACTCACTGATTAACAAGGTGGCCGACAGTAATTCGACGATCCTCATTACCGGCGAGAGCGGCACGGGCAAGGAGTTGGCAGCGCGCGCGATTCACGAGTTGAGTCCGCGCCGCGAGCAGCCTTTCGTGCCGGTCAATTGCGGCGCGATTCCGGAAGAATTGTTGGAGAGCGAGCTATTCGGCCATGTACGCGGCGCTTTCACCGGCGCGGTGAACTCGCGTCAGGGGCGCTTTCAACTCGCCAACGGCGGCACCTTGTTTCTCGATGAGATCGGCGAGATGAGCCCGAAGCTGCAAGTCAAGCTGCTGCGCGTTTTGCAAGAGCGCCAGTTCGAACCGGTGGGCAGTGACCGCGCGGTGCAGGTGGATGTGCGCGTGGTGGCCGCCACCAACCGCGATTTGCACGTCGCGGTGCGCGAAGGCAAGTTTCGCGAAGATCTCTTCTATCGCTTGAATGTCTTACCCGTGCATCTGTCTGCGCTGCGCGAACGCGAGGGGGATATCGCGCTACTTGTTAAACACTTCTTGGCCCTGCACGGCCTGCGCAAAGTTAAACGAGTGGCGCGTGTGGAGCCTGAAGCGATGGTGGTGCTCGAAAAGTACCGCTGGCCCGGCAACGTCCGTGAAGTGGAGAATCTCGTGGAACGCCTGATCGTGCTCAACGAAGACGGCATCATTCGCGTCAATGAACTTCCCGACTACGTCATTCAAAACGGTTCATCCAATCAATCCACCGGCGCGGCGCTGCCCGTCAGCGGTATGGACCTGGACCGCTATCTCGAGAAGATCGAGAACGGTTTCATTTGCCAGGCGCTGGAACGGGCGCGCGGCAACAAGACGCTCGCCGCGGGCATGCTCAATCTCAACCGCACCACGTTCATCGAACGTCTGCGCAAAAAAGGTTTGCTGACTTCCGCCCGCCAAAACCCGAACGGTGGCGTCGTCAATGTGACGGAAGGCCGCCATCCGGGAACGGAAGCCGAGGCCGGTTTTTGGAGTTCGAACCCATTTTCACTCCCGCGCGCCGGCAAGTTCGAGACCGTGACGGTCTAGCCGGGCTCGCCGCCGGCTGGCACGGCCATTGCTCCTCATTCTGATAGATCTTTTCCAGGGGAACGAGGAGGCAAGAAATGCCGGTTCCGCTCAGCCAGCCGCAAGAGAATGTCCAAGCCCTAACGAGTCTCATCGGCTGGTTCAATCACAGCAGCGTCGAGCTGATCGAGGAATACCGCCGTCTCGACGAGCGCGCGGCTTACCTGAAAGGTCAGCTCGAGGCCAAGCATCGAGAGTTGGAGACGAGCCTGCGCGAACGCGAGGAAGCGCGCGCCTATCTGCTATCGGTGCTGGAGAGTCTCAAAGCCGGCGTCTTGGTCCTTGATCGCCATCTCCAACCGACCTTCCTCAACCGTCGCGTCACCGAATTGCTCGGCCCTGTCGACGGCGATCGGGCGCTGCAATTGCTGGGCGAAAAACTCGCCGCCAGTCTGCAGCGCGGCGACAAGAGCTTTTTGCCTTTGGAATGTGAGAAAGTGGCGCAAGGGCCCGGCGGCATGATGACGCCGGTGCACTTCGTGCTTTCGGAAGTCGCCACCGGACGACGGTCCAGCGAATATGTGGTGGTGTTGCAGGATATCACGACGCTCAAACGGCTGGAGGCGGAAGCGGCGCGCACGCGTCGTTTGGCTTCCCTCGGCATCATGGCATCCGAGATCGCACACCAGGTGCGCAGCCCCCTCGGCGGCATCGAGTTATACGCCTCACTGCTCAAAGAAAAATCCACCGGCGATCCCCAGCGTTTAGCGGGGGAAATCCTCAGCGCGGTGCAGCGTCTTTACACCACCCTTTCCCATCTCTTGTCTTTCGCTGCCGAACCAACCATGAGCGGCGATGTATTGCCGCTCGAGTCTCTGTTGAACGATTTGCAAGAGGATTGCCGGCCCCATTTTAACGACTCGCGTTGGTCGGTTGCCTTTGACTGCGAGACCGCGCTCGCGCCGCTCTGGGGCGACCGCGGCCTGCTGGCGCAGGCGCTGCTCAATCTGATCGTCAACGCCAAGGAAGCCATGCCCGAGGGCGGCGCGGTCGATGTTCGCGCGCAAATGTCGCCGTTCTCGGCGATGAACGGCCATATTCATAAGGCCATTGAAATCACAGTTAGCGACGAGGGTGCCGGCATTTCGCCGGAAAACCGCGAGCGCATCTTCGACCCATTTTTTACTACTAAAACGCAAGGCACGGGCCTCGGCCTGGCCTTCACGCACAAAATCATCAGCGCCCATCGCGGCTCCATTAAAATCACATCCAGCCCTGGCTGTGGAACGCAGTTCTCCGTGTTCTTACCGGCGGCCGAGGAGATCTAAGTCCATGCACAACCGAATTGTTATCGCGGACGACGATCCGACGATGCGCTCGGCCCTCGGCGAAGCGATGCGCAGCGCCGGATTTGACGCGGCGCTCTTTGCCAACGGCGAAGAAGCGGAGCGCCATCTGCGCCAATGCGGCGCCGATCTGGTGATCAGCGACGTGCGCATGCCGGTGCTCGGCGGCCTGGAGCTGCTAAAACGTTTTCCCAATATTCCTTTCATCATGATCAGCGGTTTCGCCACCGTGCCCGAGGCCGTGGAGGCGATGAAGATCGGCGCCTACGATTTCGTCGTCAAGCCGTTTTCTTATCGCGAGCTGATTCCCCTAGTGGAGGGGGGGCTGTCACGGGCGAGCCGGGAGGAAGCGGCGGGGGACCAAAGTGGCGATATCGTCACCGCCCACCCGCGCATGCTTGCTCTGCTGGAATTCGTCCGGCACGTCGCCAAGTCCCACGCCTCGATCTTGATTCAGGGCGAGAGCGGCACAGGCAAAGAGCTTCTGGCGCGCTACATTCATGCAAACAGCCGGCGCGGCGCTGGCCCATTTGTGGCGGTCAACTGCGCCGCCTTGCCCGACGGTCTTTTGGAATCAGAATTATTCGGCCATGAGCGCGGCGCCTTCACCGGCGCCATCGGCAACAAACCCGGCAAGTTCGAGCTGGCCCACACCGGCACCATCCTGCTCGACGAAATCGGCGAGATGCCATTGGCGCTCCAGGCCAAGCTGTTGCGCGTCTTGCAGGAACGGGAAGTGGACCGGCTCGGCGGAAAGAAACCACTGCCCATCGACATCCGGGTTCTGTCGACCACGAACTGCGACCTGCGCGACATGATCCGTGCCGGGACTTTCCGCGAGGATCTGTTTTACCGCTTAAATGTTGTGCCGGTGAGGCTCTTTCCTTTGCGCGAGCGCATCGAGGATATCGCGACGCTGGCGCGCTCGTTCTTCGCCAGACAGGGTTATCATCAGGCGCAGCTCACGGCCGAGGCGGTCAGCCAACTCAAGAATAATTCCTGGCGCGGCAACGTGCGCGAGCTGTTCAACGTCCTGGAGCGCGCCGCCATCGTCGCCGATGGGGGCGTGATTGAGCCGGCCCACTTGTGGCTCGAAGAAATGATGGGAATGGAAGACGATCTATGCCCCGTGCGGGTGGCCGTCGGTGCGCAAGCCCAGGGTGATGCGCCCCGCATGGCGGCGCCCGACGGCACCGTGTCGGTGCGTGAAATGGAAGAGCAGCTGATTTTCAAGACCCTCAAGCAGGTACACGACAACCGCACGCGGGCGGCCAAGATGCTAGGGATCAGCGTGCGCACGCTGCGCAACAAGCTCAAGCATTACCGCGAGAAAGAATATCCGAGGGAACTCTAAATGGCTGGCTTAAGGCTTTTTGATTTCACGCACCAGTTGCTCGAGCTGTCGATGCGCGTGCGCGGAGCGCGCCATGAAGTGTTGAGCGCCAATATCGCCAACGCGGACACGCCCGGTTTTCGCCCGAAGGACCTCGATTTCGAATCGGTTATTCAGACTGCTATGGAGCTCGATGATCGTCCGGTCTCACGGGAGCGGCAAATGGATGAAATGCTTTCGGGGCCGCTGGGGTTTGAGGCGTCGGTCTATGAGCCGTCGAGCGGCGGCCAACGCCACGGCGAAGAGCGCTTGGACGGCAACCGGGTGAGCCTGGACCGCCAGATCGCGCTGCTCAACGAAAACGCGCTGTCCTACGAAGCAAACTTGACGCTGTTTTCGCGCACGCTGGCGAAGCTGCGCTACGTCATCAGTGACGGAAGGAGTTAAACGGCAATGAACCTATTCAAGATGTTTGCCATCAGCGGCGCCGGCATGGCGGCACAGCGGGACCGGATGAGCGTGATCACGGGCAACCTGGCCAACACCGAAACCACGCGGACGCCGGAGGGCGGGCCTTACCGCCGCCGCGATATTATTTTTCAGGCGGTGCCGGCCAACGCTGAGTTCGCCGATCTTTTGTCCGAGAATTTTTTCGACAATCCCGAGGGGCTCTTATCGGTGGAAGTTGCGGGCATTCGCCAGTCGAGCCGCGCGCCGCGGCAGATTTTCGATCCCAAACATCCGGACGCCAATACCGAGGGCTACGTCTCTTTGCCGGATATCAACGTCATTGAGGAAATGGTCGATCTGATGTCGGCAGTGCGCAGTTATGAAGCCAATTTAACCGCCTACAACACCACCAAGGGACTGGTCAGAAGACTGCTGGAAATTGGCCGCAACCCGTAACTCAAGTTTTACGCTGAGGGAGAACCCATAGCATGAATACGATTAAAGGCGTCGATCTGGTCTCCACGAAAAACCCGCTGGCGGAGGCCAAGCCGGCGCAGGAAAGCGCCAAGGGAGATTTTGGCGCCCATTTGAATAAAGCCCTCGGGGAAGTCAATGAGCTGCAACAAAAAGCCGATCAAGCAATTCAACAATTGGTGGGCGAAGGGAAGGGCGATCTGCAAGAAACAATGGTGGCGCTGGAAAAGGCCGATGTCTCGTTTCGTCTGATGATGCAGATTCGCAACAAAGTATTGGAAGCCTACCAGGAAATCATGCGGATGCAGGTCTGATTCAACGCCGAAACCGAACGAAAACTCGAAATCCGAAACTCGAAACAAATTCAAATGACAAAAAAACGATGTTCCAAACAACCCTGATTCGGATTCCTCGTTTTGGAGTTGCTCGGGTTTTGTCTTATTTGGCTGCGGTTTGTTTCGAATTTCGATATTCGAATTTCGGATTTGTTTGTATGTGTAACCGGTGGGATGATTCGTGCCTGAACAACTAAGCAATTTTTTAAACGACGTTAAGGAGATGCTCACGCGTCTCTTTGATTTTCTTTCACCCCGGCAAAAGCGGCTTCTGTTCATCGGCCTGCCGCTCGTGCTGGGCATCGCCTACGCCGCCTACCAAACCTACGATCGGATCAATTACGGACCTCTCTATGCCAATCTATCGCCCCAGGACGGTGCGGCTATCGTCAAGGAACTGGAGGCGGCGAAGATCCCTTACATTGTTTCCGGTGGCGGCACGGCAATCGAAGTGCCGCGCGGGGTTCTCTATTCGACCCGCTTGAAGCTCGCCGGCAAGGGCGTACCCGCCGGCGGTGGGGTAGGTTTCGAGATCTTCGAAAAGTCTCCCTTCGGCGTCAGCGAATTCACCCAACAGGTCAACTATTTGCGCGCGCTGCAAGGGGAGCTGTCGCGAACGATCAATTCATTGTCGGCGGTACAGTCGAGCCGGATTCATTTGGCGTTGCCGGCGCGGTCGAATTTCCTCGGCCAGGAGGAGAAGCCCTCGGCGTCGGTGGTCGTGGAACTCAGGCCCGGTTACCATCTGAGTCCCGACCAGGTGCAAGGAATCGTCAATCTAGTTGCCAGCTCAGTGCCCAAATTGAGCGCCGACAAAGTCACGGTTATCGACAGCTCGGGGCGCCCCCTCAAGGAGATCGTCCCGGTGGCGGCCAGCAGCGAAGCGGAAAAGCTCAATCAGCTCAAACTCAAGCACGAGCAGGAAATGGAACGGCGCGTTGAATCCATGCTCGACCCGGTGTTAGGGGCAGGAAAAGTCGTGGTGCGCGCCAACGTGCAGATCAACCCGCAAGAAACTCAAATGACCAAGGAGCAGTTCGACCCGCAGAACCGGGTCGTGCGCAGCCAGCGCCAGGCGGTGGATGACACCGGGCTAAAGGGCGGCGGTGTGCCGGGTGTGCAGTCGAACATCCCCAGCGGCGAGGCCGGCAAAACCGCGGCGGAAGGGGGCCAAAAGCGGAGCAGCGAAATGGTGACCTACGAAGTGGGCCGTACCACTAGCCGCACTATGGAGCCGCGCGGGCAGGTGCAAAAGCTTTCCGTGGCGGTGCTGGTCGATGGCACCTATCAAAAAGACAAATACATTCCGCGCAGCAAGGAAGAGATCGAAGTCATCAAAGGGATGGTCAAACGGGCCGTCGGCTTCGACGCCGACCGCGGCGACGAGATCGAGGTCGCCAACGTGCCGTTCAAGATTCAACCCGCAGCGCCGTCGTCGCAGCCTGTCGTCGCGCCTAATCTGAAGGATATGGTCCTGACCCCGATTGGCATCGGCGTGGCCGTCGGCGCGGCGCTGATTCTGGGCACGCTGATTTTCCTGCTAATGAGAGGCGGGTCAGCGCGGCGTGTGGCTGAAAAAGAGCCAGCGCCGGCACGCGTCATCACGACGGCCACCAGCGCGCAGGTGCAGGAAGAAGTCGCGATGGTAGCGCAAAAAGTCGTCGTTTCGGAAGACCCGCGCAAGGAGCAACTCACGCAGATTGCCCGCGACTATCACGACGCCACCGCGCGGATCGTCCGCATGTGGCTGCAGGAAGACGTGAACAAGGTGCGCGCGCAGGCCGCGGCGAACGAGCGGTAGAGGCTGTGGCGCCGTTCAAAGTTCAAGGTTCAAAGTTCAATGTTTCGGATTGGAATCTCAAACTCCACTTGCGAGTCATTTAACATTGAACCTTGAACCGGCACAGCCGCAGTTCACGCCGAAGGCGCACCCTGGCGTGAATAGTCCGCGTTAGCAGGGTTAAATTGGAGGACTACCGATGGCCGAAGAAACAAGAAAACGGACGGTGTTGACATTAAGCGGTCCGGAAAAGGCCGCGATTTTCATCGCCTTGGTGGGCGAGGAGCTGGCGACATCGCTTTGCGGCGAACTGCAGGAGAAAGAGTTAGTCATGCTGCGCCAGGGCGTGCACCGCATGTCGCAGATCACGCCGGAGGACATCGACGAGGTCTTCGAAGACACCTGCCGCCACTTGAAAAAGGCCAACATCTTCGCCGAAGGCAGCAGCGATTACCTGCAGCGGGTTTTAGGCAAGGCCATGGGACCGGAAAAAGCCTCCGCCGTGCTCAGCCGTATTTTTCAGGAAGACAGCGGCGACGATACCTATGGCGTCGACGTGTTGCATGAGATGGACGCGAAAACCATGGCGCAGCTTCTTCAAGAAGAGCATCCGCAAACCGTGGCTTTCATCCTCGCCCATCTCTATCCCGCCCACGCCGGCGAAGTCTTCGGGTTAATGCCCGAAGACAAACAGGCGGAAGTGGCTTTTCGCATCACTCGCCTCGGCAGTACGTCGCCCGGCGCCATTGAAGAAGTGAGCAAGGTGTTGCGCAACGAGATCCGCCAGGTGCAAGGCAAACAAGTGGGAGGGGTTCGTCCCATCGCCGAAATTTTAAACTTCGTCGATAACGCCACCGAAGCGCGTGTGATGGACGGCCTGACCGAGTTGGAGCCGGAACTATCGGAGCGCATTCGCCAACTGATGTTTACTTTCGAAGATCTGGGCAAGGTCGACGACCAGAGCATGCAGGTGCTTATCCGCGAAGTCGAAAAGGACAAGTGGGTGATGAGCATGCGCACGGCCAGCCCAAATTTGAAAAAGAAGATTTTCGGCAACATGTCCGAACGCGCCGGGGCGCTGCTCAAGGAAGAAATCGAATCAATGGGACCCGTGCGCTTGCGCGACGTCGAAGCGGCCCAGCGAGAAGTCATCGATCTGGCCCGACGACTCGAATCCGAGGGCAAGGTCGTGCTGAGCGGCGGCAAGAGCAAAGAGGATGTCCTTGTCTAAACGGCTGGCGCGCGACAGCTTGCAGCCCGCCGATGTGTTTCCCTATCGGCAGGAAGGCCCAGAGCCGGTGCCGGTTCGGGAGGAAGAGGGCGCGGCCTACGGAGGCTGCCGCGATATCGAGCTCGAGTCTCTGGATCTGCTCAAACTAGGGCCCTACCTGCTCCTTTTAGAGGCGCGCACAAGGGCGGAGGATCTCATCGATGAGGCTCGGGCAGAGGCTGAAAAGCTGCGCGAGCAGTCCCGATCACAAGGCGCGGCGGAAGGGCGCGAAGAAGGAAAACGGGACGCGCTACCTTCAGCCATTGCTCTCGCCAACGCCGGCCAAGCATTGATCGTCTTCGAAGAACAGATGATCGCGCGCTACGCGCCGGAGCTCGTGCGCTTGGCAGTGGAGATCGCCGAGAAAATCGTGCACCGGTCGGTGGCTGCCGATCCCGAGATCGTCGCCTCGGTGCTGGAGCGAGCGCGTCGGGAGGTCCTCGACGCGCGCCGCATTCGTATCCGTCTCAATCCCGCGGATCACGGGCTGCTTGCCGAGATGCGCTCCGACTTGCTCGCGCTGGGACACGATGACGGACGTGTGATCGAGATCGTGACCGACTCTGAACTCAGCCGGGGCGGCTGCCGTCTGGAAACCGAGATCGGCGTCGTCGACGCCACGGTGCCAACGCAAATCGCCGAGATTCGACGCCAGCTTTTAGATGAGGAGACTGCGAAACCCGGACGGGCCCCGGTGTATTCGGAACGAGCGAGCGCGACGGTGAGCCGCGAATTGTAGAGTTCAATGTTCAACGTTTCGAAATTGAACGCGAGATTTCTCGTCCGAGTCTTAAATCGTTGAACTTTGAACGAGCCAGTAATACGAGCCACGACCCATGAACGACGCACTGCTTGCCCCCTACCGCGAAAGGCTCAAAACCGTCTCACCGTATCGTGTCTCCGGAACGGTCAGTGAAGTGACAGGGCTGCTGGTCGCAAGCCGCGGACCCCGGTTGCCCGTCGGCGGCGTCTGCCATCTCGAACCCATCGGCGGCGGCGCGCCTGTGCTGGCCGAGGTCGTCGGCTTTCGCGGCGAGCAAACTCTCTTAATGCCCCTGGCGGACCTACGCGGCGTTGGCCTGGGGAGCCAAGTCGTGGCGCTGGCGAAGGAAGCCCATTACCCGGTGGGGCCCGAACTTTTGGGGCGCGTCATCGACGGCTTAGGCCGCCCCATCGACGGCAAAGGCGTGATTGCCGCCCATTCATATCCAGTTTATCGAGCCACTTCCAATCCCCTCGATCGCGAAGAGATTCGCGAACCATTAGATATCGGGATTCGCGCTATTAACGGCATGATTACTTGCGGCAAAGGACAGCGGGTCGCCATCTTGGCCGGCGCCGGCGTGGGCAAGAGCACGCTCTTGGCCATGATCGCGCGCAATACCCGCGCCGACGTAAAGATCATCGCGCTCATCGGTGAACGCGGCCGGGAAGTGGAAGAATTCGTTGCCCGGACCTTGCCGTCCGAGGAGCGCGACCGCATGATCGTCGTGGCCGCGACTTCCGAAGCGCCGGCGCTGGTGCGCGTGCGCGGCGCGTTTATCGCGACCACCATCGCCGAATATTTTCGCGATTCCGGCCAGGACGTTCTGTTATTGATGGATTCGCTTAGCCGCTTTGCCATGGCGCAGCGGGAAGCGGGGCTGGCGGTGGGGGAGCCGCCCTCCACCAAGGGCTATACGCCGTCGGTGTTCGCGTTGCTGCCGCGCCTGCTCGAGCGGGCGGGGAGCTGGAAGGGGATGGGGAGCATAACGGGGATCTACACCGTGCTCATGGAAGGCGATGACCCCCATGAGCCCATCGCCGATGCAGTGCGGTCGCTCACCGACGGCCATATTCAACTCTCGCGCCGGCTCGCGGAACAGGGACATTTTCCCGCCATCGACGTGCTCTCGTCGGTGAGCCGGGTGCGCGCCCGCGTGACCAGAACAGAACATCGAGCCATGGTTAGCGAAGTCACGCGCCTCATGGCCGCCTACCGCGACGCCGAAGATCTGATTCAGATCGGCGCCTACACCAAAGGCATCAATGCGGACGTGGACCGGGCCATCGCGCTGCTGCCCCGGCTGCGCGAGTTTCTGCGCCAGGACCAATATGATGATGCGACCCTGGAGCAGAGCATGCAGGCGCTCGCCGAGCTCCTCGCGTAAGTGTAATCACTCATGGCCGTGTTCAAATTTCGCCTCGCCGCCGTGCTGCGCTTGCGCGAGCGTATCCGAGACCAGAAGCACTGGGAGCTCAGCGCCCTGCACGAAACCCGACGGCAAATGGTGGCTGAACTAGACACCCTTGAAAGCGAACTGGCCGAGGGTAGCACCTTCGCCAGAGAGGGCCAAATCTTCACCGCGATTGAACTGCGGCTGCACGCCGAGCATGGCCAGTCGTTGCTTAAACGAATCAATGCAAAGCGCATCGCGCTGGCGCAGTTCAACGACATGATCGCCGACAAGCGCGAAGAGGTCGTGGAAGCGATGCGCGCGGTGAAGTCGTTGGAGCAACTGCGGCAACGCCACCAAGAGCGCTATTGGCGCGGCCAACATGCCGCGGAACAGAGATTCAGCGATGAGATCGCCCAACGGAATTTCGCGCAGTCGGAAAGCCGGAAAAAAGGTCCCAGTTAGCAGCAACTCCTTCCCTCTTTCCGATTTCAGTTTCCGTTTTTCGAACCGAAGCCGGCGGCGCCGTCCGACGCACAAGTTCCGAAGAGTGCCACTGGCTTTCGATTCGTCCGCGGCAGGCTAAAGATTTCACAACCTCCCGTCGATCAAACAATTAGCCGTTTTGGGCCTGGCATCGGCCTTGCTCCTTTCGCGGGCGGCATGATGATCAACGGCGCTAATTCAACCAACGATAACCCGGTCCAAGAAGCCATGAATGGAGAGGTTATCAACGAAGACGGCGCCCAGGGCGGTGATTTCTCCGCTTTGCTGTTTCTAATCCTTGCTACCCCCGTGGCCCAAGATACTCAGGTTAAAGACGACGCCGACGGTTCCCTCATCGCGGTTTCTTCCGACTGCGGCTCAAGCGCGAATTTCACTTCTACTGAAAGCGTGGATCTCGACGACGCAAGTTACCATGTTGTCAATTTGCTCATGAAATCGGTGGATCCGGGGTCGGCTGATGTCGCGTTGGGAGACACCAGCGCGCCTGTCGGCAGCGCAAACACGCAGACCGTGGCGGATATGACGATGAAAGGCGAGACCCATCGCGATGCGAATCATGCCACGAATGATAAAAATGGCCTAGAAATAAGTGCGCTTGAAACAGGGGTAGATGATGCCGGCACCAGTCTGACGAAATTAGACAAGTCGACGGGCGCCGAGGTGAGGCAGGGGAATCATAATAATATTGAACTCCGTGATGCGCATGCGCTATTGCGCGGATTTCCGGCCCACGCGAAGGATAATTTGGTCCAAACGAAATCTGCAAGCCCGCCCCATGATCGCGCGCTGTCGGAGACTATTCTTAGCAGCGGCGAAACTCGTTCAGCAGACCCGAATCAGGGAGAGCAGGGTATGTTTTTTCAGCATGGCGACCATGAGCCATCCCATGAAGGAATGCAAGTTCCGTTTGAAACCGCGCAACATAGCAGTACGGCGTTTCACGTTGCGCGCTTGACGGACAACCCGCCCTCGGCGGCGCGCGGAGCGGAGCCGGCCCAATGGCGCCCCGTGATTGAACAGGTAGCCGGAGAGATCAACGGCCGTATCCACATCGGCAAGACGGACGCAATCATTCAACTCGATCCGCCGGAACTGGGCAAGTTGAAAATCGATCTCCATCTGGAGGGCGATAAACTTGAAGCGCGCATCTTCGCCGAGACGCAAGAGTCTCGAAGGCTCATCGAAACGCATTTGCCCGAACTGCGCCAAGCTCTCGGCGAAAACCGATTGGAACATGTGGACGTGCGCGTTGAGAGCGGCAGTTGGGGCAGTGCGCGCGGCGATGGCCATCAGGGACCGCGGCAGGAAGCCAACGGCGGGCGTCAATCGGCAAATGATTTCGACGCTACAGCGCGCGGCGGCAACGACGAGCGCGAGCCTATTCAGCGCCAACCGGCCGCGCGAGAACCGGGACGCGTGAGCATGTGGGCATAAATTGGTGCCAGATGAGAGAAGAAAAGATTTTAACCGCAAAGAACACAAAAAACGCAAAAACGAGATTTAACTGCAAAGAACACAAAGGTGGAAGAACTCATGGCGATTCAAAGTATTAACGGCGCCGCGGCGGCGGCGCAAACCGCGCCGGCGAAGGCCGGCGGGCAAGTCAGCCGCGACGATTTCATGAAGTTATTGATCGCGCAGTTGAAAAACCAGGATCCGCTGAGCCCGATGGACAATCAGGAATTCGCCGCGCAGTTGGCGCAATTCAATAGTTTGGAACAACTCATCGGCTTGAACGAAAAGTTCGACAGCTTGGCGAGCCAGCAGGGACTGGCAACCCAGTTCAACAGCGCCGCGCTGATCGGGAAACAGGTGGCCGGCAAAGGAAATAAAATAAATCTTGACGGGAGTGGCAACGCAAATTTACATTACGTCCTGGCAGCGAACGCCGCTAAAGTGACCGTCAAAGTGTTAAACAGCGCTGGCCTGGTGGTGCGCCAGATCGCCGTTGGCAGTCAAAACGGGGGAGCGCAGAACGCGATTTGGGATGGCAAGAATAGTCTCGGCCAGAGTTTGCCGGCGGGAGTTTATAGTTTTGAAGTGAATGCCCTGGACGGCGCCGGCAAATCACTGCCCGTTATAAAACAGGTGCGCGGCGTGGTCACCGGAGTCAATCTGGAAGGACCGGAACCAATTTTGGAAATCGGCCAACTGAGAATTTCTTTGAGCGCGGTTACCGCCATTCACTGATTGGGGAGATTACTCATGTCGATTATCGGGTCCATGTATACGGCAAGCACGGCGCTGGGCGCCTTCGGCAATTCAATGGCAGTGGTAGGCCACAATATCGCCAATCTCAACACCGCCGGGTTCAAGGCTTCGCGGGTTAACTACGCCGACGTCTTGCCGACGGTCTATGGCGAGATCGAAGCCGGTCATGGCGTGTTCGTGGTCAGTGCCGATCGCCAATTTACTCAAGGCGCTTTTGAATCGACTTCCAACGTCACAGACCTCGCCGTCGGCGGCAATGGGTTTTTCATTGTGCGCGACAGCGCGGGCGGGAGCTATTACACTCGCGCTGGGCAGTTTCACCTCGACGAAAACTTTGACCTGGTCAATCCCGACGGCCATTTTCTCCAAGGCGCGGCCGGGAATATTTCCCTGGCCGGAGGACAAACCCTGCCGGCGCAGGCGACGACGGCCCTCGATATGAGATTCAATCTGGACGCAGCGGCGACGACTCCCACGGCCGGCTTTCCGGCGGGGGACGCGATCCCAAGCGCATGGTTTAGCTCCGCCAACTCTTCCATGGTTACCACGATCTACGACTCGCAAGGGGCCGCGCATGATCTCACTTTCTTGTTCCGCAAGACCGCGCCCAATAATTGGGATTACCGCGTGGTGGGCGCGCGCGGCGAACTAGACGCAACGGCGCCGAACTCCACTGACCTGCGCGAATTGGGCGCCGGCACGGTGGTGTTCAATACGGACGGCAGTTTCAACTCCAGCACCAGCACGGATATTACCGGCATGACCTGGGTGAATGGCGCGGCGAGTCAGACTGTTTCAGCGGCAAACATACTTTTTGCGCCGGCGACACCCACGACACTCCCACCCGCCTCGACGCAATATGCCAACGCGTCGACGCTCGTCAGCCTGACGCAGAATGGCTGGCCGCAGGGCGCCTTGAGAGCCATCGACATCGATGCCCAGGGCAATGTGCGCGGCTTGTATTCCAATGGCAACTCACAGCTCATCGACACGATCC
>DASWHT010000528.1:0-4190 GCA_036398075.1 Binatia bacterium
ACTACTGCTGGTGGGGTTCTCAGTGCCTCTAATGGAAGAATTTACAGGGGGCCGTGCTTTACTACGCCCTTGCCGACAACCCCCCCCAACGCCATTAGCGCTATTCCGGTTATTCGGCGTGACGGCGTTGAAGTAGTGCAGTTCTCAAAGCCCGGCACCTACCTCGTGATCTGTGCGCGTAAAAATCATTTTGCTCCCCCGGCTGGGGGGTTTGAAATGTTTGGTTTCGTGAAAGTTCTTCCGGGCAAATAAGCTATTTCAAAACAGTCAGAGGCAGAGTCTTTATGGCTCTGCCTCTTTTAGTTTACGGATTTTTACGGATAGTAATCGATACAGTTTATCTTCTCTTGATGAAGGATTTTTGGCCGGCGAGAACCGCGACAACGCGGGGGTCAGACCCGCGTGAACCAGCTTTCAAGTCGTGCTGGTAGAGCTGCATCGCGACTTCTCTACCGAGCTTAACGCCGCGTGTGCAGCCGCTGCCTGGAAGCTGGAACTTCTGGGCGCGGCTGACGCCCGCGGGTCAACTCGTTCTCCAGTTTGCAAGAGGAATTCTCCTTTCCCAGTCAAACCAATCGCTGGGGGCTTCGGTTTTTGATGCACAAAAAACCATCCTGTCTATTTCTGATAGAGCCGAGTCACAAACCCGCTCTTCTCTATCTCCCGCAGGATCGCGCCGTCGATGAACTGTTCCGGCCTGGCGTTTTTGGCGCGAGGATCGCGTTCGGCCATCCACGTGAGTTGAGTTTGGATCGCGGCCGGCGACACATGGGGAATCTCTGGGTAGAGTTGACGATAAAGGCGATAAACATCTTCCAGTGCTTCCGAATCATCGATCCTGAGATATTTCCTAAGGGCGCGGATCGACGGTTCCGGGTTGTGCTTGACCATGTAGATACCTTCGACGATGGCGCGTAGATACCGGGTTACTACATCGGGCTGCGCTTTGAGAAACGCCCGCCTAGTGATGACTTCAAGCTGGGGAAACGGAATATCATATTGCGTCGGATCGGCGAGAATCGTGAAGCCGGCTTTCTTGGCGAGGTTGAAAAACTCCGGCGTGAGAATCGTCGCATCGACGCTCCGTTTGGTCAGAGCCGAAAGGCGCGTGCTCGTGCCGCCGATCTGGAGAATGGTGATATCCTTGTCGGCGTCTAAACCGAAACGTTGGAGAATCAAGCGCGCGCCCAAATCCGACGCGCTGCCAAAGCGGGAAATCGCCAGGCGCTTCCCTTTAAGTTGGTCGATAGTCTTGATTTCCTTCTGCGCCAGTAAGGCATAGGGGAGGCGGCTTTCGATGCTGGAGATCGAGACGATGTCGCTGCCAGCCAGGTTGCTGCTTACGGCGACGGTGCCGCCACCCATGGCGATTTGGGTCTCGCCCGCTGTAAGCGCCTGGACCGTGGTTACGCCGCTTTCGATCAAAACCACGTCGACGTCGAGGCCGTGCTTTTCGAATATTTTTGCGTCTTTGGTGAGCCAATAGGCGGCCATGTTGGCCGTGAGCGCGCTGTAGGAAGTCTTGAGCTTAGTCAACTGGGCGTAGACTGATGGAGTAATGGAGTACTGGAGTACTGGAGTATTGTAAAGATATTGTTAAGACGAAGAATGTTCGAACTACCGATTTGGTCATAAGGCCCTCCGGTTTGTCATTCCCGCGCAGGCGGGAATCTAGATTCTTACCTCTGAATTGTGAAACAGAACGAGTTTAAGAAGATTATCCCGCCAAGACGCCAAGCTCGCAAAGGAAGATTTTTACCTTTTTCTCCGAAAACCTTGGCGCCTTTGCGTCTTTGCGCGAGTCATCACGTTTCCGAGTCTCTTGCCCAAAATTCCGCGAAAAATTTCAAATATGTTTGGCTAGGTTTTTCATCCGATTCTACCGCTGATTAACCTGGATACCCCCCGTGGAAGAATGGCCGATCTTCCACGGGGCGGGTATGACGACGCCGACTGCGAATTGCGTTGGGCGAATCGATCGGGACGATCTTAGCTTAGCAAGAATTCGGTCAAGACGCGGTTGAACTCCTCCGTCTCTTCTATCTGCGGCTCGTGGGCCGAATCCTTGAAGCGGTGCACCTTTGAGCCAGGGACGATTTTTTGAAAGTTCACGTCCCAATCCTTCTGGTTTAGCGGATCGTGCTCGCAGGACATGAGCAATAGCGGAATCTTGAGCTGCGCAAGCTTCTTGACGAATTCTTCTGTCGTCGAGCGTGCCTGGTGTGCCGGGCTTCTAAGCCGCGCGGCGGAAAGGGCTTCCCACGCACCGGCAATGACGGAAGCGTCGTAGCGCTCCTGGATGTTGCCCGGTGTGAGCCACCGGGGGTCGTGAAAAAGCAGTTTTACGATTTTCGCCATGTTCTCCAGCGACGGCGTGTAGTTTTCCAGGTCTCCTTGCGAGACGGTTTTGAAGACGCTGGCGTTGCCGCAAATGGTGACCATCTTTTGTATTTGAAAGGGAATAGGATCGAGCACGGAGGCGCGCAGGATGGTGCCGCCGCCGGCGGAGTTGCCGACAAAAAAGGCCTTGCCGACGCCGAGGATTTCCAGCAGCCGTTTGATGTGCCTGATGCGGTAGCCGGCGGGGTCGGAGAAGTTATAAATCTTATCCGTGCCGCCCCAGCCAAGCATGTCCGGAGCGATGACACGGAATCGCTTCGCCAATTCGTCAATGTTGTGCCGCCAGGTGATCTCCGCCGAAGCTCCGAATTCGCCGCCGTGCAGCAGCACGAGATCGGGACCGCTGCCGGCTTCGAGAAAGTGGGTCTTGATATCGCCGACGTAAATTGACCGGCGCTGGTAGTCGGCCATGGGGAACGTTCCTTTCCCCTACAAGAACGCGACGCCGCCATCGACGGCAACCGTCTGCCCGGTCATAAAATCGCTGAGCGGGGACGATAAGAAAAGCATTGTGCCGACCAGGTCCTTGGGTAGTTGTACCCGTTTCAAAGCGCGGTCGGCCAGGCGCGCGCCGCGCATCTTGAGGACTTCTTCACTCGGGTTCTCTTCGGACAAGGTCGAGCCCGGCGCAATGGCGTTCACGTTGATGTTGTCGTCGCCCACTTCCCGGGCGAGACAACGGGTGAAGCCGATGACGCCGGCCTTGGAAGTGACGTAGTGAATGCGGCCGGCGCTGCCATTCAATGCCGTGCCGGAAGAAATATTGACGATCTTACCCGACTTCTGCCGGCGCATCGTCGGCAGAACCGCGCGGCAGCAATAGAACAGTCCTTTCAAATTGACCGACATCATGCGGTCCCATTCACCCGGATCGATGGTATCGATGCCACCGCGGTTCATGGGGATCGTACTGAAGATCGCGGCGTTATTGACCAGAATATCGATCGTACCGAAATGATCCAGGGTTTTCTTCGCCATGTCTTTTGCCGAGTCTTCGTTGGCGACATCGACTCTGACCCCCAGCGCCTTGCCGTCAAACTGTTTGACGACTTCCGCCGCTACCTTCTCCGCCGCGGGCATGTCTATATCCGCGACTACGACTTTAGCGCCCGCTTCGGCAAACCCGTGGCAATAAGCCCGCCCGATGCCATGTCCGCCGCCGGTCACGATAACCACTTTGCCCTTGAGTCCGTCGATCATTAGCGCCTCCTTTAGATTAACTTACCGACAAAATAGACCGGAAAACTTTTGCGAGTCAAGGCGCAACACGGCGCGCGACCGGAGTAGTTATATTACTATCCAAAAACTAACCAAAGATATTTGAAATTTCGGTAGGTGTCGGATTACAGAATCGGAAAAAAGATGACTCGCGCAAAGGCGCAAAGCTCGCCAAGGGGGAGCGTTGTCATTTCGACCGAAGGGAGAAATCTTTCTCAGATCCCTCACATTCGTTCGGGATGACGGGGCTTGGCCCGTCACTTTGCGTGCTTGGCGTCTTGGCGCGATTAATTTTCTTGAAGTGGTTCTGTTGAACATTTGAAAGGTGAGAATCTAACACCAACATGTTTGTCAGAGCGTGCCGCTTAAATATTCCGGAAGTCTAAGGTTCTCGGATTCGGAAATTCTTCCCGGCAAGGCGCAAAGGCGCCAAGTTCGGAGGGGAAGGTAAAATATTCTCGCAAATGATTTTCACCATTTTTTCCGACCTTTGCGGCCTTGGCGTCTTTGCGGGAGAAATTCCGAGTTTCCGTTGCGGCTGTTCGCCGACAGGCGAACCTCTATTTCCCAGC
>DASWHT010000529.1:0-4246 GCA_036398075.1 Binatia bacterium
GGGCCCGATAACGCCGGACTTTTTCGACATCGATGTGCGCGTCGACCGCATCAAAGAAAACCGCGTCGATATGCAGATCCTCTCCTCGCCGCATCCCGGCGTGGATCGTTTTTCGCCAGAAGAAAGCGCCGATATGAGCCGGATCATCAACGACGGCATCGCCGGGGCCGTGCGCAAATACCCGAAACATTTCCAGGGCGTCGCCATGCTGCCGTTGATCGATACCAAACTGGCGCTGAAGGAACTCGACCGCGCGATTTTAGACCTCGGCCTCAAGGGCCTGTGCATGCTCACCAACGTGGCGGGGAAAACTTCGGACTCGGATTTCTTGCTGCCCGTCTACGAGCGCGCGCAAGAGCTTGGCGTGCCGATCTTCATCCATCCCACGACGCCTCTGGGCGCGCAGGTGATGCAGGAGTGGCGGCTGGCGATCATTCTCGGATTTGAATTCGATATCGTGCTATCGGCAACCCGGCTCGCCTACTCCGGCGTGCTCGACCGGTTTCCGGAGTTGAACTTCGTCGTCTCGCATTTGGGCGCCGGCATTCCATTCCTAGCGGGTAGAATCGACCGGGGCTATTATGACCCGACCTGCGGTATTAAAACCAAGAAACCCACCTCCGAATATCTGCGCGACCTCTATTGTGACACGGTTTCTTTTTACCAGCCGGCCTTGGCGATGGCTTACGAGTTCTACGGCGCGGAAAGAATGGTTCTCGGCAGTGATTTCCCACTGATCATCGGCGATTTGCCGGGAGCGGTGCCGAGCATCGAGGCCATGCCCATCCCGAAGCGTGAAAAAGAAAAAATTCTCGGCAAGAACGTCGTGCGGTTATTGAAACTCAATGTCTAGTAGGCTGATGAAAAAGACTCATATGCTTCGTTGCACTGGACCGATTTCGTGTCAACGTACAACAGGTAGGGGACGGTCGCGACCATCCCCTACGGGTCGATTTTTCACGCGCCTCGCCTCTGAGATCTTTTTGAGCAGCCTGCGCATAGAGGTGTTCGGATGCTTGTGAGAGAGTTGTTGCTTTGCGACGCGGACAGGTGTGCTATTTAAGTGCGGCTGCTGTGCGGTCGGAGTTCACCCTGTGGTTTTGTCTCGTTCTTGGGTGCGGAGGTTAACGAATTTCGCCGCCTCGGATGCGTTCCAGCCAAACTCGACATGGCCGCGCATGCGCGAACCGGCGGCGACGGTCAATGTCGGCGCCTTTAAATCGCCGGTCAGCTGCCCCGACTCCAATAGCCTGACTTGTGAACTGGCCACGATGTTGCCTTCGAGCTCGCCGGCAATGGTGACGATGGCGGCATTGATCTTCGCCGCGATGTGCGCGCCCTTTTCGATACTAAGATCCCCTGAGATTTGAATATCCCCTTTGAATTTCCCGGCGATGCGCAGATCCGCGTCGCCTTCGATTGTCCCTTCGATGCTAACTCCGGGGCCAAATATCGATTCACGATGAGCTTTCGGCGCAATTTCCTTCACCACTGGCGCCGGAACAGGAGCCAGGGTCGCGTGAGCTGCGGTCGGCGGTTCCACACGCGGAGTTTCTTCTTGCCTCTCTTGTGCCGGCTGGTTCCAAACTGCCATAGAAACCTCCTATCGTGTCGATAAATCGTCAACTTTCAATCAGTTGTTAAATATCTCTTAGCAGAATCGGCGTAAATACACGCAAGACAAATGCCACCGGACGATGCGGCATCAGGGACATAGAGCCGGAACGCTTCAGCAGGTCGACCCAATGTGACGGAAGCAATGAATTTAAAGAGATTTGCATCGTACAAGTCAAAGCACTCGGAATTTCGTGGGTAAGATTACTGGCTGGAATAACCCTATTGAAATAAAGTTGTAACGGACTGTCGGACTTGCACTACACTTACAGCGAAGGAAATTTCGGTCACAATGGAGTCCGCGAGCCGCTACCGGGGCCGGCTGAGAACGCCGCTCGCTGGATAGCCCTATCAGTGGGGAATCCGAAACTATTTCTGCCCGAATTCGGCCATCACTTCGTTGACGAAACGGAGATCCATGTATTCGGCAGGTTTCCTTTTGGGTTTCGTGTTCAACGCGATGGCCTGCCACTGCTTGCTGGGCCAAAAGCATAATGTCGTTGCCTTCCCAAACCGCCGGCATCTGCGGGCCGATGGAAAAAATAAACTGAATCTGATTGGCCAGCAGCGCCTGCACGGCGGTGGTGGCGCCGCGCACGAATACCAGCTCCAACGCCAGCCCTTCGCGCTTGTAGAATCCTCTTTCCGCGGCCACCATCATCGGCAGTATTTGTATGCTCGGTGAGGGAAACGCGCCGCGCACCTGCTGGGCGCCAACTTGACCGGCCACCAGGATAAAGCATAACGCCGAAAGGATTACGGTTTGCCGCATTGAATTCTCCTTTGTCTCTCCGATTACCGCTCCACAGGGCAACGTCAAAGTCAGTTTCACTTTACTGAATTGAATTCCCAACTGCCGTCTATCCAAAAATCCCCCCTTCCCCCCTTTTTCAAAGGACCGTAGGGGACGGTCGCGACCGTTCCCTACAAAGAAGGGAGATTTAGAGGGATTTTTAATCTGGTCAAAGCGACTTTGACGCGACCCTGACCGCACCCATAAAACGATTGACTGTTGTGGTCAAGAGAAATTTCAATCAAGGCAGCGGCCAAGGCTTCGAATTGATTGCCACGATTGACTTGCTCACTCCAACTGCGCTAACTGTCATCGCCAGCAGTCGGAGGTGAAACTTGAAAATCACCGATATCAGAGCGACGTTGCATCGAGTCCCGGTTGAAGTGCCGCTGCTTAAGGAAAAGATCGTGACGGCGGTGCTATTTGTCGCGGTGGAAACCGATGAGGGCGTCACCGGCAATGGCTTAACGCGCGGCTCAGCGCGCTTCGGTATGAAGGAATTCATCAACCGCGAGGTCGCGCCCTTTTTGAAAGGCAAAAATCCGCTCGAAACCGAGCGTGTATGGCAGTCGTTGCTCAAGCAATTCAACCCGCGCGCGCAGACCGGCATGTGGAGCTCGGCGGTGAGCGCCATCGATATCGCGCTCTGGGATATCAAAGGAAAGCATTACCAAGAGCCGGTGTGGCGGCTGCTCGGCGGCGCGCAGAATCCCGTGCAGGCCTACGTCACTTTCGGTCTCAAGCAATATTCGAAAGAACAACTGATTGAGGTGGCCGAGCAGTTGGTAAAGCAAGGAGAGACACGCCTTAAGATGGTCGTCGCCGTCGACCCGGAAAATCCCAAGGTGGACGCGGCGCGCGTAGCCGCGGTACGAGAAGCGGTGGGCGACGACGTCGAACTGATGATCGATGCAAATTATCTGTTCTCGTTCAATCGGGCGCTGGAGCTGTGCAAGCTCGTTGAGCCTTATCATATCACCTGGTTCGAAGAACCCGTCTACCAAAACGACGCGGCACTGCTGGCTGACCTGCGCCGCCACACTTGCATCCCGCTCGCCGCCGGACAAAACGAAGGACACCGTTTTCGCCACCGCGAGCTGATCGCTAACCACGCCGTCGACATCGCGCAACCCAACGTCTGTTCGGTCGGGGGATACACCGAGGCTGTGAAAGTCGCGGCGCTGGCCCAAGCATTCAATCTGCCCATTGCCAACGGCGGCGGTTGGCCGCACCACAATATGCACCTGCAAGCAGCCATGGCCAACGGCTGGCGCGTCGAGTTTCACTTCGAGATGTGGGGCGTCGGCGACAAGATTTACAAGGAACCGCCGGCGCCGGATCACGGCTGGGTGACGCTTGCGGAAACGCCGGGGTTAGGATTGCAGCCGCGCCTGGACGCGCTTGAAGAATATGAGGAGAAGTGAACCGGTGAACCGTAGATATAGCAAGAAAGGAAGAATATATTAGCTGCAAGCTGGCGAGAGAAGCCCATGAAATTCGGCGCACATATGCTCCCGACTTACGCACCCGAGCTCGACGGGCCCGTGCCCGATTATTACGGGCGCTTGTTCGAGCAAATTATTGAATTTGAAAAACTCGGTTTCGACCAAGCTTGGGTTACCGAACATCACTTTGGGGGCTACGGCGGCATCCTGCCGCACCCGCCGACTTTCCTCTCGGCGGCCGCCGGTAAGACATCGCGCATTCGCCTTGGCGTCGCCGTTGCCGTCTTGCCGTTGCATAATCCACTGGATCTGGCGGAGTCCTATGCTATGGCGGATATCGTTTCCGGCGGGCGGTTGGATTTCGGCATCGGCAAAGGCAGCGAGCCGGTGGAGT
>DASWHT010000530.1:0-2674 GCA_036398075.1 Binatia bacterium
CATCACCGGCTTTCTCGATACCAACTACAAGGGCAAGGGCGAGTATGGCTTGCGCTCGCTTGAAAAAAACGATTTTGTCTTCATTCATGTCGAAGCCACCGACGAGGCCGGCCATATGGGCGACGTGAAGGCAAAAATTCAAGCCCTCGAAGACTTCGATGAAAAGGTCGTGGGCACCGTGCTCAAAGGCATGGAGCATCGAAAGGACTGGCGTGTCTTGCTGATGCCCGATCATCCCACGTCCATTGCGCTAAAGACTCATGTCGCCGAGCCGGTGCCATTCGTGCTCTACTCCGCCCTGCAGCCGCGCAACAACGGCGCCGTGGGATACAACGAAAAAGATGCCGCCAAAACAGGGATAGTGGCGAAGGAGGCTTTCAGATTGATGGAAGCCCTCATCGAAGGGAGGCAAACGTGGACCGAAACTTAGCTCTCGAAGCCGTGCGCGTAACGGAAGCGGCGGCCCTTAATTGTGCCCGTTGGACGGGCCGCGGCGACGAAAAGGCCGCTGATCAGGCCGCAGTGGACGCCATGCGCAAAGCCTTCGACGCCCTGGCCATCGATGGCACGGTGGTGATCGGCGAAGGCGAGCGGGACGAAGCGCCAATGCTCTATATCGGCGAGAAAGTCGGCTGTGGGGGTCCCAAAGTCGATATCGCTCTCGACCCCCTGGAAGGCACGACCATCTGTGCCACTGGCGCGCCCAACGCGCTCGCCGTCATCGCCATGGGCGACGGCGGCAACCTGCTCAACTGTCCCGACACCTATATGGAAAAGATCGCCGCTGGACCCATCGGCAAAGGCGTCGTCGATCTCGACAAGACGCCGACGCAAAATTTGCACGCGTTGGCCGAAGCGAAGGGCTGCAAGGTGGAAGATCTCATGGTCATTATCCTGGCGCGGCCGCGCCACGATGCCCTTATTCAAGAAGTCCGCAAGGCCGGCGCGCGGATTCGCCTGATCGGCGACGGCGACGTTTCCGCCGCCATCGCCACGACCAAGCCCGAAACTGGAATCGACCTTCTGCTCGGCATCGGCGGCGCGCCCGAAGGAGTGCTGGCGGCTGCGGCGCTGCGTTGCGTCGGCGGCGAGTTTCAGGGCCGCTTGAAACCGCGCAACAACGAAGAAATCGAGCGGGCCATGAAAATGGGCGTGACGGACATCAATAAGAAGTTCACGATCGACGAACTGGCCGGCGGCGACGTGATGTTCGCCGCCACCGGCGTCACCGACGGCGACTACCTCCAAGGGGTGCACTTTTTCTCCGGCGGCGCCACAACCCAGTCGGTGGTGATGCGCTCCAAGACCCGCACGGTCCGCGTCATCAACGCGACGCACTTCTTCGAGCACAAACCGAATTATTGATGTTGTATCTACAGACTGCCGGAAGATTTCACCACAGAGGCGCGGAGGACGCAGAGGTTTCAAACTCTCTCGCTGATTTTACTCCCACCCTCTCCCTCTGGGAGAGGGAAGGGTGAGGGTACAGCCAAACCCAAGTGGCTCAGAGCAGAAGAAGAAAAAAGCATCGTTGGCTCCGGTCGTTTTTTCTGTTCGTTATTACGCCGCTGATCGTCTGGATTCTTGCTTTTCTCATCTGGCTTTTCTGGCACGACATCATGCGGCTGGTCGCGCCGGGCAAAGCCCCTAGCCGCCCGGGCGCAAGGATTTTTTCCTCACCCTCTCCCTCTGGGAGAGGGAAGGGTGAGGGTACACCATCGACGCGCGATGGAGGAATAGACAAAAACCGCGATCCTCAGCCCGCGCAGCGTCCCCGCGAAGATATCCCCGACGGAGACCGCAAAAAGCTCGATGACATTTTAAAGCGGCGGTGACTGAGAAGAATAAGATGCATGACGCGGCGCACTACGTCCAGCGACCCTATGATTCGCGCTCCAACGGTCATCGATCTGTGACTCTGATGAAACGAAATCAATTGCTGCCGATTGTTTTACTCACGGCATCGTTATTTGGAGCTTACCATGGCGCTATGGCCGCCGCACGGGAAGAAATCGACCCTGAAATCAAGTCACTCAGAGATCATAGCCGCGCGCGGATCGCATTCGCGGCTGGTCGCGACTTGATCGAGGTGTTTATCTACGCCGATGACGAGAAGATGGAAATGCTGAAGACCGACTCCTGCGGGGGAAAAAGCGGCAGCAAACGGTATACGGGAAACTATCAGATCGTCAGTCTCAAGAAGAGAGCTTTTCACGCCGCGCTCCCCGTCGGTAAACGGGTTTTTACCGAAAATCGCGGCGAAGAAATCAAGGAGATCCGCTTTCCGGAAAGTAGCGGGCGCCTCATCACCATATCCCAGTACCAAAACTGCAATGGGGATGAGGTGGAGTTTTTCCGGGTTGATAGTCGAGGCGGTCTCCATCAAGTCCGGGTGCGCCACAAAGGCGGCGCAGAAAAATCGCGCCTTGCCAGCGCTCCTGGGGGTCAACCAGACCAGCTCTCAGGCAATCAACTAACGTATTGCAGCTCGGTCAATTCCAAGAGCACTGCGCTTTGCGCTTCGTACATTTTTGATGGCAATAACCTGATTCAGACATCGAGTTTGACGCGTAAGGGGCAGGCAAAGAAATAAGCTTCTGCTGAAAAACCCTAGGAATGCTTCGACGGGGCTCAGCATGAACGGAAAATTTCCGATGATTTCAAGCGCTTCTCC
>DASWHT010000531.1:0-4810 GCA_036398075.1 Binatia bacterium
GGCTCCTCGTCTTCGTACTCGACCTGATGACCGCCTTTCTTGCCGCTGACTTCCCCGGTGCGAAGCACCGTGGACAGGTTCGCTTCCCAGCGGTTGGCGGCGTGTTTCCGCGATATCCCCTGGTTCATGACGAGGTAAGTCGCCGCCGTGGCGCCGACGTTGAAATGTTGGTGCAGCCAGAGTCCTTCGCCGGCGCCCGATAGATAGAGGCTGCCCTCTTGCCAGTCGCAGCGGATGCGCGGCTCGTTGCCGCGCTGGGTCAGCACGTAGCCTTCGCCCTCGGTGATGTAGAGATGAGCGCCGGGGCCGTGGCGATGCCCCTTCTTGTAATGGCCCGACTCGAAGCGCGAAACATGCGACTCCATCATGCCGGCGCCCATCACCATGAAGGCATTGGTGCCGCCACCGCCGCGGCTTTTCCACTCGTAGAGCGGCAGCTTCTTGATGTCGGGGATAAAGTTAGTCTCCCAGACCCGCCCGCGGTAAAGTTTGGCCTCGGCGCTGAAATGATCGGGCTCGCCGCGATAGCGGTCGCGGAAGTCGTAGGTGTTGTCGAAAACAAAGTCCTCGCTGCCCCATTGGCGCAAAAGCTGGGGCAGGTCGGTGACGGAAAACCAACGGGCGCTGCGCGACAAACTGGCGTTGAAGAATTGGTGCGAGGCATTGGTCGGCAGCACGAAATAACTGCCGGGTCCCCACTCGAAGGTTTGCGTCGTCGATGGATCGCGCCAGACTGAAGTCGAGCCATGTCCGGACACGACATAGATCGCTTCGGTGTACATATGGCGCAGCGGCGCGGTGGAACCTCCCGGCGGTAGCTCCACGATATGCTCGTCGGCCTCGTCGTCGCCGTCGAGATAACAAAGGGCGCCTTTGACGCCGTCGCCCTTGCGCGCCCAGAAGCCGACTTCCACGGCTTTCATGTCCTTGATGTAAACGCCGCCGACGAGCGGGGCGCCTTCGCGCTTGCGCCATTCTTGATACATGTCCACGCGCAGCATCGCCGGTTGCTTTTCGGGATCGAATCGATCGTTGACATCATTCATTGCGGCACCTCCGTGTCGTTCTCTACGGGTTTTTTTCAGCAGGGCTTATCACGATGGTTGTAGTGAATTCGAGCGTTGTTAGTCAAGTCGATTAAAGAACGGAGTACTGGAGTGATGGAGTATTGGAGTGATGCATCAATCACCAACATTCCAATACTCCGTTACTCCATCATTCCATTTTTTTCTTGCGCGGTTTGACAGAAATGCCTCACTCATGCCACTAACGAGAGGAATATGGATAGCAGCCGATGATTCGCACGCAGGTCATCATCGTCCGCCACGGGCAGACGCAGTGGAATATTCGCAAGATTCGCCAGGGCCATCTCGACAGCGAATTGACGGATAAAGGCGTCGCCCAGGCGCGAGCTTTGGGTCAAAGACTCGCGCGGGAAAGTTTTACGGCGCTCTACAGCAGCGACTTGGGACGGGCCCTGCACACGGCGCGCATGATCGCCGCGGTGACCGGCCACGCGATTGTCACCGACGAGCGGCTGCGCGAAAGGCATCTGGGAGTTTTTCAGGGTTTGAGCGGCGACGAGATTAAGGACAAACATCCGGAGGAGTATCGCTTGCACCGCACCCTCGGCCCCGAATACGTCATTCCCGGAGGGGAAAGCGTGCGCCAGCAGGTGGCGCGCAACGTAGCTTGCCTCGACGAAATTGCGCTGAAGCATCCGGGCGAAAAGGTCGTAGTGGTTACCCACGGCGGCGTGGTCAGCGGCATGTTCCGCCACGCGCTCGACATTCCGCTCGATGCGCCACGGCGTTTTGAGTTCGTCAACGCTGGTTTGAACGTTTTCGCTTACGAAGACGGGCACTGGATCTTACGAACTTGGGGCGACGTCAGCCATCTGGACCCCGGCGCCACCACAGAAGGAGATGATCCCTAACTGCCGCCTTGCGGCGGACGTTCCAAACGTTCCAGTCGTTCAAAAAGTTCCAGGTTTCGAGCTACGGGTTCCGAGTTAATGTTTTGAATTTGACTGTTGAACTTTGAACATTGAACCTTGAACCTTGAACTGGCGCGCTGTCAGGCGCGCCTCTCCATCCGCACAGTGAATCCCGGCTGCTTGATATAAACCTGATTGCTCTCTTTGCGTTTGGCGATCTGTTCGATCAGCTTCACCAGTGGCTGGGTCACGTCCAGATACTCCCGCGGTTTGCCGTCGTTGGCCAGCGCTTTGACGTAATCTTCCCCTGCGAAGTAATGCAGGATCAAGTCTTCGTCGGACAAATGGGCGCCGTATTTTTGCCGAACTTCGTGGAGCGACGGTTCCGGCTGTTCCCAGTGGGTCCATTCTCTGGCGCGCGGACGGCCTAAAATTTTATCCTTGACTTGCGGATCCATCAGCTCCGCGCCTTCTTTGCCCCAGATGCCGAGCGCATATTGAATCACTTGATCGGGCACTTCCTTGTAGCGCTCGCCGACGATGACATTGATGGCCGCTTGCGTGCCGACGAACTGCGAGAGCGGCGTGACCATGATCGGATAACCGAACTCGGCGCGCACGCGCCCGGACTCTTCGAGAGCCTCGTCCATCTTGTGCTCCATACCGACAATTTTTAGCTGGTGGCGCATGTTGGAGATCATGCCGCCGGGAACTTGATGGCCATATTGCGATTGATCGTACTCTACCGGCCTGCCGATGGGGAGGCCGTCCCTGCGAGCGACGTCGGTGAAGTGCCGGGTGACGGCTTCCAGTGGCTTTAAATCCACCGCGGTCCTATAGCCAAGCGCCTTGAGATTATGTGCGATGTTGAAGATCGAAGGTTGCCCGGAGCCGTTGGCCAGGGGCGGCACGGCGGTGTGCAGTATTCTCATGCCGAGCTTGACGCCTTCGAGATAGCAGAGCGGCGCCTGGCCGCTGTTGCAGTGCGCGTGGAACTCGACGGGAATATCACCGGCGGCCTTGAGCACGACCGGGATCAACGTCCGGGCCCGCTGCGGCGAGAGCAACCCGCCGACGTCCTTGAAACAGATGCGCCAGGGCTTGGCGGCCGCCGCTTCTTGTGATTTTTTGGCATAGTATTCGTCGGTGTGGCGCGGCGATACCGAGTAAATTAAATTGGCTACCGTATCCATGCCGTTCTGTTTGAGATCGGCTATTTCTTCTTTAAACGCGCCGTAGTCATTCCAGCAATTCGACGTTCTGGTCAAGGTGAGACCGTAGGAAACGAGCCGCTCTACCAGCAGCTTCAAGATGCAGTGGGGTGTTTTTTCGAAGGCGCTATGCATGCCGCCGTGATATCGCAGCCGGGTTTTTTTAATGCGCTTGGTGCCCTCGCGCAGCCAGTACCAGGGATTTTCTTTGTGCTCGCGGACGTATTTCTTGAAGATGACGCTCAGGAAAAACTCCATGGACTCGAAGCCCGCCTGATCCATGTGCGGCGCGGCGGGGAGCATCGCCCCGACCCGCATGTTTAGCGCCCACAGGCTCTGGTTGCCGTCGCGCAGGGTGGTGTCGATAAACCGGACTTCGTCGCTCATCTAGCCTCCACTATTTGCTCGTTCAATGTTCAATGTTCAACGTTCAAGGTCTAAGCTCGTAGTTGCGGCTACGGTCAGAACAATTATCTGTATAGATTCTTCAATTATAGATCAAACACTCAGGAGGGACAGATATGAAAAGCTATCGGAAAGAGCTTTGGTTTAATACGCCCGCAAGGGCCGCGTTCATCAATATCACGCCGGAGGTCAACGAATGCTTGCGGGAAAGCGGTGTGAGGGAAGGGCTGGTGCTGGTCAACGCGATGCACATCACGGCGTCGGTCTTTATCAACGACGACGAATCCGGCTTGCACCATGACTACGGCGTTTGGCTGGAAAAACTCGCGCCCCACGAACCCATCAAGCAATATCGTCACAATGACACCGGCGAAGACAACGCCGACGCGCATATGAAACGGCAGGTGATGGGCCGGGAAGTCGTCGTGGCAATCACGGCAGGAAAGTTGGATTTCGGCCCATGGGAACAGATTTTCTACGGTGAGTTTGACGGTAGGCGGCGAAAACGAGTGTTGGTGAAGATCATCGGCGAATGATCATTCCGGGGATCCGAAGCGGCGCGCGACAACTTCGTCCCCAATGTCGACGCGCATCAAATCTTCGCCGACTTCCAGGGGACCGGCGTAGCTTTTCCTGGTCATGGGGATCAAATCGTCCGCCTTGGCGCTGCCGAATAACAGGAGATGATTGTAAATCGCCAATTTCGGCCGGGTGCGGGAAAAGACGATGCCGGCCTGATCCGGGGTCGTGTGATTGCTGCCGATTCTTTTGAGTTGCTCTTTGCTTTCCGCCGCCGCGCCTGTGGCGGCGGTAACTTCGTGCACTAACAGATCCGCCCCTGTCGCGTGGCGGATGAGATTTTCATTGAAAGTGGTATCCCCCGAAAGGACGGCTGAGTGTCCATGGTAATTGATGCGGTAGCCGAATGCCGGCAAATCTTCGCCGCCGTGGTCGACTTCGAATGCCGTTACCCTCACGCCGTTGCGATCATAAACCATGCCTTCGTTGACTCCATCCGCTTCCAGCTTCACGCCTTCGGGCGGATAGTTACGGCTGCGCACGCGGATATCGACGTGAAACGCCTTCGGCAAATGCTCCATCATTTGTTTTGTCCCGTCGGGGCCCCAAACCCGCAGCGGGGTTTTTCGCATGCCCCAAGGTCGGCCGATCCAACCGGTGAGCCAGAGATCGACAAAGCCAACGACATGATCGGAGTGATGATGCGTCAGAAATAGGCCGGTGATGTCAGCAAAGGGAA
>DASWHT010000532.1:0-5301 GCA_036398075.1 Binatia bacterium
CGATAGGAAAACTCGCGAGGTCAAAATCGTTTTAATGCCGCATTGCTCTAGCGCCGAGCGCAACGCGCCGGCGCCGGCGGTAAAGTTTAGATTCACCGGCACTTTTCCAGCCAACGAGACGCCGATATTCGCCAGCGCGCCGCCCACCGAGGCGGGCAGCAGCACGCCGACCATCGATTCGCCGGCCGAACGGCGCCGCACCGAGCTTGCGATCAGCCGGGCGCCGATAAGCGTCTTGCCCCAGGTCAGCTCCGCGCCGGTGGTATCCGCCATGCAGAAGGAAGACCAACGGCGTTTGGCGACGCGGATGAACTTGACGTGCAAGAGATCGTCCGGGCGGCGGCGGTGACGGGCCGCTTCGCTTTCCAGCTCCTGCACCGCTTGCCGCACTTCTTGCACGCTGGCGCTGGCGGGCAGCGGCGCGCCGAAGGAGACGGTCACGGGGTAGGGGAGCAGTCTGGGGCGCTTCCAGAAAAAACGGCCTTCTTTGAAGCTGAAGATGCTGCCCCAGACCTGGTCGAGGTGGACGGGGATGATCGGGATATTCGAACCCTCGACAATCTTTTCAAAGCCTCGCCTGAACGGCAGCAAATGTCCGGTGCGGCTGATGGCGCCCTCGGCAAAGATGCAAACCACTTCACCGGCTTCGAGTTCCGCGCGCGCGCGCCGCAACGACTCGACGATGCCGCGCCGGCTCGTGGGCACGACGGGAATCGACTTCATGAGGCGAAAAAACCAGTTGAACCAGCGGCTATCGTAATATTCGCGATGGAGCATGAAGCGGATGAAGCGTGGCATCGACGCGCCAAGCAAGATCGCATCGACGAAGGAAACATGATTGGACACCAGCAGCGCCGGGCCGTGGCGCGGAATATTGTCCTGGCCGACGACGCGGATGCGATAGAGAGAGTGGGTGAACAGCCAGAGAATGAAACGCGCCGAGACATCCGGCAAAAGGCGCAGCACGTAAATCGTCATGGCAAAGGTGAGAAGGCCGAGCACCATGATGATAAAGTCTGCGGAAAGTTTAAGCGGCGTCACGAAAAGCCAAAGCAGCGCGGCGGCTAAGAGGACGCCTATGGTATTGAAGACGTTGTTGGTTGCGATGAGCCGCCCTTTGGCCTCGCGTTCGGCGCGCTGTTGCAAGAGCGCGTTTAGCGGTACCGCGAAGAAGCCGGCGAAAAAACCCATGCACACAAGGGCAATCCCCGCCGCTGGAAACGATGGCGTGGCAAAGAATAGCACCAGGGAAAATATCCCCATGCCGATGGCGCCGACGGGAACCAGGCCCAATTCGATCCTGTCACCCGACAAGCGGCCCGCCATGAGGCTTCCGGCGCCGATGCCCAGGGCGGCGAAGGTCCACAGTAGCCCGATGCGCGTTTCGCCGAGGCCGAGAATTTCTTTGCCGTACAATGGCAAAACCATCTGCAGAAACGCGCCGAGAAACCAGAAATAGGAGATGCCCATCACGGTGAGCCAAAGCGTCCGGTCGTGGTAAAGCTTATCGGCGCCCTGCCAAATTTCCGCGGTGGGATTGGGGACGAACTTCTTTGCCGAGCCGGATGGGGGCACTTTGGTGATACCCAGGCTCGTGAAGGTGCCCAGGAGCGCGATGGCGACCAGAACGACGCCGATCCAACCCAAGCGGTCTTTCCACGCTTCATAAATCGTCCCGCCCAACGAGGTGCCTAGAATGATCGCCATAAAGGTGCTCATCTCGAGTAGGCCGTTGCCGCGCGATAGATCTTGCTCGGGGAGCATCTCGGGCAGAATGCCGTACTTCGCCGGGCTGAAGATCGTGGAATGAAGGCCCATGAGAAAAACCACCGCCAACATCAGCTCCATACTGGCGAGGAAGAACGCGAGAATGCCGAGGCCCATGGCAACGATTTCAAAACACTTCACCGCCACCAGCACATTTCTCTTGCTGTAGACGTCGGCGAGATAACCCGAGTAGCCCGAAAAAAGCAGGAAGGGCAAAATGAACAGGCCACCGATCAATGGAATGAAGTCCTTGCCGCCGCCGGCGGAAGCCGGGATGTCCAAGGCCACCAGAGTAACAATGATTTTATAGAAATTATCGTTGAACGCGCCCAGAAATTGGGTGCAAAAAAAACAGAAAAAACCGCGGCGCTTGAGAATTTCGGGATATGAGCCGGAGGCCATGTAATTTATCGCGACTGCGTTTCCCTTATTGTGCGGCTAAAACGCGGGCCATTGCAAGGATTGTTTCCGGAGCGTTAGCAGTTGCGCGCCGTCTCCAGTGTTGCATCACGCCCAGGATCAAACCATAATCGACATCTTATGGATATCACATCGCTCAAGGTTCCAAGCTGGCAGAAGCACACCGGGTTGCTGCACGGCTTCATGGGGCGGCGCGGCGGGAAGAGCGCCGGCCCCTACGCGGGTTTGAACGTCTCCTATCGCGTCGGCGACGACGCCAAAGTCGTTAGCCAGAACGTTTGCGACATGAAGCTGGCCATTGGCATTCACGACGGCCGGGTCGTCACGATGAAGCAGGTGCACGGCGATGACATTGTCGAAGTCGCAGACACCAGCATCAAAGAAGCCGGCGCAGCCGACGCCATGGTGACGGCGAAGGCCAACGTGTTTCTTGGCGTGCTCACCGCGGACTGCGTGCCGATACTTTTCGTCGCGCCAGAGGAACGACTAGTCGCCGCGGTCCATGCCGGGTGGCGCGGCAGCCTTTCCGGTATCGGCGCGAAGACCGTCAAGTATTTCGCGGACAAATACAATATTGCTTCGGGATCGCTGGAAGCCGCCCTGGGCCCGTCCATCGGCGCCTGCTGTTATGAGGTCGGCGATGACGTCGTCGAGCCGCTCTGCGCGCGCTGGGGAAAGTTGGCCGGTGCCTGCATCGAACGTTCCGCCGCCAAGCCCCATCTCGACCTGCGGCGATTAAATCATGCGATTCTCGCCGAAGCCGGCCTGCCGGCTGAGCGCATTTTCGAGGTCGGGCCGTGCACGAGTTGCGCCGCGGATGAATATTTCTCTTACCGCCGCGCAGGCAAAGAGACCGGGCGGCAGATGAGCGTCATCGGCTGGCGAAGTTGATTCGCGGCCGGGTCCATTCATGCAACGGGGAAAATCCGCGACCCGCCGCCGTTTGGGGATGAGCCGAGACTTATGGGGCTCAGGGTTCAACGCCTGCCCTGACCCCTCGACAGGCTCGGGACTAAAGGCTGTCGAGGGGGCCTGCCCTGAGGCCCCTCGAAGGGTCGAACGGGTTCAATGTTCAAGGTTGGAGAGACTATGACAATGCGCCGTTGTTTGATGGGATTTGTATCCGCTCTTTTAGTCTTAACCTCACCGGCGTTCGCGCAGGCACCGCTGGAAAAACTGCGCCTCACCTACAGCGCCATCGCCGGATCGCAGGCGTCGTTTTGGATTCCCTACGAAGCGGGTATATTCCGCAAGCATGGCTTGGATGTCGAGCTGCTCTACGTCGGCGGGGGCGGGCGGGCGGCCCAGGTCGTGCAATCGGGCGAGGTGCCGATAGGTACGTTCACCGGCGGCGCGGTCGTCAACGCCAACCTGGCCGGCGGCGATCTGGTGATAATCGCCAGTTCGCTGAACGTGTTTACCTTCGTCGTGATGGCGAAGCCCGAAATCCGGCGCGTCGAGGAATTGAAAGGGAAAAAAATCGGCATCTCGCGCTTCGGTTCGGCGACGGATTTCGGCTTGCGCTTTGCGGAATCGCAATGGCCGATCAAGCGGCAACGCGATTTTGCCGTGATCCAAATGGGCGGCGTAACCGATATATTGGCGGCGCTCAAGACCGGCGGGATCGACGCCGGCGTGATCAACGCGGAGCTCGCGATCCTGGCGCGCCGGGAGGGTTTTAGAGACGTGGCGGATATTTCGAAGATGGGGCTTAGCTTTCCCACCTCGTCGATCGTCACCACGCGTTCTTATATCAAGCGCAGCGAAAACACGGTTAGAAAATTCGTCCGGGCCTACGCCGATGGCGTCCACTATAGCAAGACGCAACGCGCCTTTAGTGTCCAGGTGATGAGCAAATATATGCGCAACAACGACCTCGCGTTGGTTAATGACCTGTACGAGCTCTATCTCATCCAGAACATGCTAAGAATCCCGCGGCCAGCGCCGGAGGCGATTAAAACCGTCCTCGACCAGATCGCGGAAACCGACCCGCGTGCGGCAAACCTCCGCCCCGAGCAGTTTATCGACTCGCGCTTTTTTCAAGAAATGGAAAAGGATGGGTTTTTGCAGAGGCTGTGGAAGTAGGGGGCGGTTCAACGTTCAATGTCGCTAAGCTCCCGTTCAAAGTTCAATGTTCAAGGTTCAACGTTTTCGGGATTCCGACCTGCAGCTTTATATCGAAACGTTGAACCTTGAACGTTGAACCGACTGTGTCGCCCCAACGTGCGCGAATGAAAGGGCTTAAGCAAGGATGGGCAACGCCAGGAAGAACATCTGCGTGTTCACCGGGTCGCGGCACGGCGCTCGCCCGGAATACGCCGAAGCGGCGCGCCGCCTCGGCCGGGCGCTGGCGGAGCGAAAATACGGGCTGGTTTATGGCGGCGGTAAGGTCGGTCTCATGACCGTCATCGCGGATACCATGCTGGCGATGAAGGGTCATGTTACCGGTGTGATCCCCGGCGCCCTGGTTACGAAAGAGGTTGCCCATAGGGGACTTTCGGAACTGCGCATCGTGGAGTCCATGCACGAGCGCAAAGCCGTGATGGCGGATCTTTCCGACGGTTTTATCGCCATGCCCGGCGGCATCGGCACGATGGAGGAATTCTTCGAAGTCCTGAGCTGGGCGCAGTTGGGCATTCATAACAAGCCCTGTGCGCTGCTAAATGCCGGCGGTTATTATCAACCGTTGATCAATTTCTTGGATCACGCCGTGGCCGAAGATTTTCTCAAGCCTAAACACCGTTCATTGCTTTTCATCGAAGAGCAACCGGAAAAACTACTGGACCGCATCGAGGCGTTCATCTCGACCCACGCCGCCAAGCGGTTCGAGGCGGAGAGAACGTAGCGGCCGCTGCGCTCCCGGTTCAAGCTCGCTTCGCTCCCGTTCAAGGTTCAAAGTTTAAAGTTCAAGGTTAGAATTCCCGGGTCGCGGTGGCGTCAATGTTTCCGAAACGTTGAACGTTGAACATTGAACGTTGAACTGCGCGCGGCACCCGCCGCGGCGCTAGACGATTTCCGCCAGAAGTTTTTCCACCGACTCGGCCCAGCCCTCTGGGCCGATGCTCATGGTTTTGCGAATACCGGGGATGTTCTGAGTGATGGTAGAATCCCATG
>DASWHT010000533.1:0-1637 GCA_036398075.1 Binatia bacterium
CCCGACTTAAAACTCACGCGCGACAGCGTGATTCCGGTGACGGATAAGCCCGAAGATATTCTGGTTATCGTCGCCGGCGGCGACGGCTCGCAGTCGCAGTACATTCACGTATGGGGACAGAGTACGCCGGAGGGCGGATCGTCGAGGTCGGTCACCAAAGCCGTTCAGCTTTAGAAGTTCCAATCGTTCCAGTGGTTCCAACCGTTCCAATCGTTTTTCGCTCCGTTGAATCGAAACAAAGAAAAACATTACCCTCTCCCGCACGCGGGAGAGGGAAGGGTGAGGGCTCCGAATAAGTCGCCCCCTCACCCTAACCCTCTCCCCCACGAAGACGTGGCGGAGAGGGGGGTTACTTCTCGACCCGATTCTAATGGAAATTCCTCACTTTCCAGGACAATTGATCAGTTCACCGGAAAGCTGAAATCTTCTTTCACCGCGCCATCGAGGCCGAGGCGGACGAGTTCCCTGACATCGAAGCTGGTCTCGGCATCCTCTACCTCCCTGAACTGCGCTTTGGTTGCCGGATGCTTTGGCACGAAGAGCTGGCAGCAGTCTTGATCAGGTATGGAAGAGGTCTCGAAGGTGCCGATGCGGCGCGCTTGATCGATGATCTCTTGCTTGTCCATACCCACCAGCGGGCGCAAAATCGGCAGCAGCGCCGCTTGTTGAATAACGGCCATGTTATCGAGCGTCTGGGAAGCCACCTGCCCCAGGCTCTCGCCGGTGACCAGTGCCTTCGCCTTTTCATTTCTTGCGATGACTTCGGCGATGCGCAGCATCATACGCCGGTAGAGCACCACCCGGAGCGGGCGCGCGATGGCGGCAACAATCTGCCTCTGGATCTCACCGAATGGTACCAGATACAAGCGCGACTGAAATTGGTGGCGGGTGAGGGTTCGCACGAGGTCGCGGACTTTTTCCTGCGATGTCTTGTCTTGATAAGGCGCGCCGTGAAAGTGGACAAAGATCAAACGGCAGCCGCGCTGCATCATGCGGTAGGCCGCTACGGGAGAATCGAAACCGCCGGAGATGAGTGACACAACGCGGCCGCTGGCGCCCACCGGCAGACCCCCGGCGCCGGCGATTTTGTCGAAGCCGAAAAAAGCGTCGTGCGGCAGAACCTCGACCGTGACCGTGAACTCAGGATGGGTCAGATCTACGCGCGCGCCGGATTTTTCCTTTACCGCGGCGCCCAATCGCCGGTTGATCTCAGGGGAGGTCAGCGGAAAAGTTTTGTCGCCTCGTTGGGTGTCGACGCGGAAAGAATCGAAGCGCAGGCCGTCCAGGGCGGCCAAGATGCCGGAGCGCAGAGCGTCTATGTCTTTGGCGGTGCGTTCGACGATGGAGAAATTGGCGACGCCGAAGACCGCGCTGATGCGCTGGCTGATCGTCTCGGACGGCACCTGGTTCTTGAAGGTCAAAAGCAAGCGGGCCGGCAGGCTGCGGATTTCCTTTGCTCCCAAGTCTTTGACCGCGGCGAGAATATTGCGCTTGAGCAATTCGGTAAAATAGGCGCGATTGCCTTTCTTGAGAGCGATTTCGTGGTAGCGGATCAGGACCGAATCCATGCTCCACGGATAACAAATTCGCGCGGCTTTTGCATGCCACCGTAGTGTACGACTATCCTTGAAAGTTTT
>DASWHT010000534.1:0-6068 GCA_036398075.1 Binatia bacterium
CCGTTCAAATCGTTCAAACCGTCTCGGAGGGTCTACCGTCCTGATTCTGCTGAAAAACCCCAAGAAGGCTTCGACAGGCTCAGCATGAACGGAAAAATCTCCAATGATTTCAACGGCTCTTCCGTTCGTCCTGAGGCTCTCGAAGGATGAACGGAGGGTTTTTCAGCAGAATCATATTTGCTATTCTCGACAGCGGCGAAAATTTTCCTCTGCTCTTTATGAACCCAGAGTCTGCCTTCGAATGGCTGACGCCGATGACGCCGCTCGCTATGGCTTAAAGCCCACCACAGGATGGCGCGATGGGACTCGGGGAACGCTTCTCTTTGGCACTTGAGTGTGACGATGTACGTGCCCGCCTTTGCGATCGCCTCAGAGTAAATGATCGCCTCAGATATTCACGGTCAGGTGTTGTATCTTGATTCTGCTGAAAAACCCTAGGAATGCTTCGACTAGGCTCATACTTCGACAAGCTCAGTAGAACGGAAAATCGCCAATGATTTCAACCGATCCCCCGTACGTCCGGAGGCTCTCGAAGGATGAACGGAGGTTTTTCAGCAGAGTCGTATCTTGCTATCCCCTTAGTGCTTTTGTGAAATGCTGGCCGGTGACCCGAGCCAGGGCGCGGCGGAACAGTCAGGGCAGTCTGAAAAGCACCCTGGCGTTCTCGGAGCGGATTTTTTCTTTATCCGCGTCAGATATTTTCGGATGGGCGGCAAGGAGCTCCACGTCTTTGAGCTTCATCCGCCCGCCCGGGTCGTCGTGCGGGTAGTCCGTCGCAAACAGAAAGTGATCAGCCCCAAGAAACTGAACCGCTTCCGCAAACTCCAGTTCCTCCGTCTCAATTGTCCAGTAAAAATTCTTTCTAAAATAATGGCTCGGAGGAAGCTTGTTCTTTTCGTTGGCTACTTCAGGGGGTACAAGTTGAGGGGCTTTGGGGCTCAGTCGGCGGCGCGAGCCGGCCGTAGCGCCTTCGTCGTCCTCGTAGCTCAACGTAGCCTGGTTGAAGTTCGCATCCAACCGCTGGGCCAGGGATTTTATCGTCTTGGTCCCCATCTCGGCATGAATGAATTTGAGGCCGGGAAAATCGTCGAGCAGACCGCTCGTGATGAGAGACACGAGATTCATCTGCGCCTCGCGCGGCGCGAAGAGATCCAGTCCGTCATACTGAAAGTTGAGAAGGTTCACGATGCGGTGACCATGCTGGACCGCGTGGAGGAAGATCGGCGTGTCCAGCTCTTCGGCTCTTCGGAAGAAAGGCCAGAGTTCCCGATGGCTGCCGAGAGTCGTGCCGTAGGGATGCTCTCGCACAGGATAGGTATGATCCAAAACCACGGCCGGGAAGCCGTTGTCCTTGGCCCATTCCATCTCGCGAATCGCGCCGGCCACGTCCTGCAGCGCCACCAGCGCTACGCCGTAGATTACGGCGGGTTGATCTTTCATCAGCCTCAGCATGGAAAGATTCCAGGAATGGGCGAGCGCATTCGCGAGTTCGGGCTCGATCAAATACGACCACCAACCGGTAAATTGGGGAACAATAAACTGGGCGTCGATGCCGAGCCTTTCATAGTCCTTGAGTCTGGCTGCCATGTCGCTGTTGCCCCGGTAGTGGGCGCCTGAGCCCGGCGCCGGGAGCGGCGTGGTCCCGGCAACTTTCGAAGGCTCGCCGGGAAATTTAACGTCGGTAAGTATGCCGTCGCCATCGAACTCGAGCCGCGGCGCCAAACGCCGCATGGGCTCCGTAACATAACTAAATGCATCGGCCGGCATGAAATGGGTATCGCAATCGATGATCATCTCTGTCCTCTTTTCCGCTTGACGCCCCCTTCAGCGTGGTGGACCTTCGTTTTTCGGTTTCATTGCTCCCACCGACATTGAAGTTAGTCTCGAATGTCCTGCAGGAACCAGTCGGTCGGTACTTTTCTCCCCAAACCAGCTTCCCTGGCGCGATCGTAAACCAGAGATCCGACCGTGACGAACTGGAGGCCCTTTACGCTATCTTCTCCGCCTACTTTGACGCCGCTTGAGGCCGAAATCTCCCGGTCGGTTAGCCGTCCCCGTACCTCGCCCGTGATCAAATGCGCGAGGGGCACGAGCCGGCCGTGAAAATCTTTGTTCTTGCTGCCTCTCGGGCGCGCCGGCCCCTTCGCTTGCTCGAGCGCTTCGACGCTTCCGGCAAGATAGGTCGGGAATCCCTGCGAGTCATCGATGGATGCGCCTTCGACTACCTGGCTTGAAGGACCGCCGCCGATGCAGACATCGAGCCTCGAATAAACGTCGGGCGCGAACTCGCGTGAGACTTGAGTTAGGTGCATGCCGGGCTCCAGCATCCGCGCGTGCACCGTGGATTCCTGGGCGTTCGTGCAGGTGGCGAGGATGTCAACATCTTTGACGGCCTCCTCGGGGCTCTTGCAGGGAACCGTCTCGATCTCGAGCGCCTGCTCCATCTCGCGCGCGTAAATCTCACGATGTTCGCGATTCGGGCTGAAAATTTTGACCGTTCTGATCTTGCGCACCGCGGCGAACGCCGTTAGATGGCTGCGCGCCATCCCGCCCGAACCCAACATGCCGACCACCGCTGCGTCGTTTCGGGCTAAATACTTCACGCCGAGACCGTAAAGCGCCCCCACGCGAAGATGCTGAAGATAGCCGTCATTGATGACGGCAAGCGGCTCGCCGTTATCGGTGCTGAACAGCATGATCAGCCCGCAGTAAAGACCCGGCTGAACGCAGTATTTGTCCTCCACTTTCACGCCATGCTTGACCGGCCAGCTTACGACGTCGGACTTCATCCGGATTGCAAACCTCTGAAGGCTCTTGCTCGACCCCTCCATGGTGCCCCAGCGGTGAAACGTCTCTGACCTTTTCGTCTCCGTATAGATGTCCACTCGCGGCCGTCCGGCAAGCTCGCCGCGCGCCAGTTCCTTGTGCCCGTCTTCAATGACGCGGAGCGTGTCCTCCATGGTGAGAACTTTTTCCACGGTCCGATTGTCGATAAATATCACGTCTTGTCCATGCCCCTTTCTGCCCGCGGCGTGCTTTTAATCTTCGGTGCCTTTCCAATCGGTCGTTAGGAAGTTGATGACCCGATTTTTCTCCGCGTCCCGCACCAGCGCCATCGGCTCGCCGCCCTGCAAGACCAGATCGACCTGCTCACGAAGCATTTTTCGAAAAAGCGTAATGCCGCGATCGGATTCGCCGAGGGTCTCTCTGGTCCTATCGGTGACCGGCCCTTGGGTTTCCCAAGCCATGGCATCCTGGCTCGGAAAGTTTTCCATGTGAAACTCATGTTCGCCGTTCTTGTAGGTAATGTATTCGACGTCGAGATCGTCGCCGCTCGTCTTCCTTCCGTCATTCATCCGGATAATCCGATAAATCTGCGTATGGGTGTCGTCGATCGGAACGCGAAAGTGAAGCGAACCGGGATGGCGAAGAATATTGGGGATGACGAGTAAATGGCCGATTTCTTTCTCGCCGTCTTCAAAGACCCGCCGTTTCCTTATCCCCCATTCGCACGGTTCAAACTCGAAATGGTCCACCTTTTTTAGAATGTACGAGACGTCCCGGCGAATCCCTTTGCGCCGGAAACTCTCGCCATGAAGATATCGGGTATGGCTTGGGTCGACGGCGTTCTCCATCGGCTGAAGCCAGTTGCAGTTGAGCACGGGATGGGCTTCGATTTTGCGCGGCCAATCCTCGCGCACTAAGTAGTCCCAGCGCGGCAGAAGCGGCTTTTTATCCAATGGCCCAAAGTAAGCGAAGAGCAGACCCGCCAGCTTCTGCACTGGATAGGCACGGTGGCAAACCTCGTTTTTGAAGTCTGGGTCCTTCTCGAAAGGCTGTTCCAGGCAGCGGCCATCGAGACCGTATTTCCAGCCGTGATAAGCGCAACGAAGCCCGTCATCGTCAATAAACCCGTAGAAAAGCGAAGCCCGGCGGTGCGAGCAGGCTTCCTCGACAAGTCCGTGACTTCCATCGGGCAGGCGGAACAAAACCAGCTGTTCGTCTAGAATGCGGACCCTCTTTTTGGGTTTGGCATCCGTGAGCTCCGACGCCAGACCGATCGGATGCCAGTAACGACGCAAAAACTCTCCACAAGGAGTCTGAGGCCCGACTCGGCTCAAAAGTTCATTCGCCTCGCGGCTGAGCATTTTTAGCTCCCTGACATTTATTTTACCAAACCAGCATCATGCCTTTTAATCCTTTTCTTTTTCTATCACGAAGAATTTACGATCAACAAGGTCAACACAGCGTGAAAATTGTGCCGGTCAGGTCTTGCAGTGCAACAATTCGGTAACTGGCTCAAGGCGGTTTGCTCCTCACCTCATCAAGAAATGGGGTCGGATCCTGACTTTGTACTTAGTCTGGCATTGAGATCCTGAAACCATTTTCGGATCTTCGGCTCAGTCTCGATCTTTCCCCGTATCGCTCTGCGATCCCGGCTCACCCACCCCTCTTCCAAGCCCCCGAACCGCTCAGCGATCATCCGCTGCTTAAGCCCACTGTATCGATGCAACAGCTCCATCAACAGCGCTCGGAAAAATAAAGGGCACATCTCTAAACGGGACGGCCTCGCGGTCGAAGGCTTGCCTCCAAGCCGAGTTGAATAGCCGTATGCCACACCCGGGTGGAACTGGGGTCGCGTCTTGTATTTTAACATTTGTTATTTTCGCCTAATCATCCGCACGCCGGTGGCGTTGAAAATCGCGTTGGCGATGGCGGCTCTAGGCGGGACAGTATTGATTTCGCCGGCACCATTGGCGCCGTAGGGGTCCCGCGCCGGGTTAGCCGTGGACCAGAGTCGTCTCGACGCGCGCCATCAGGTCAATCGTCGGCATCAGATTATCGACAACGGAAAGATTACGTCCCCAGAAAATCTCGTCGGGATATCTGACGAAAAAAAGCCAGCAGACACCAGCGTTTTTCTTTGCGGCTAACCGTGCGCGAGCACTTTCTGGATTTCGTCAGCGGGTACGTCGATGTTCACGCCGGCGCGCTCTTCCTGGAGCAGCATGAAGATGCGTGAATCGCGCTCGGCCCAGCCGCGGTTGAGCGCTTCCGTCAGCTCCTCATGCACCAGCGCCGCGATCCGTAGCGGGACATTCAATTCGCGGCCGAGCTCGGTCGCCAAGGTTATGTCTTTGTGAGCGAGTTTTAGAGTGAATGACGGTGGATCGAATAGGTGGGGCAGAAACTGCTCGGCGAGCCGATCGAAGGTTCTCCTGCGGCCGAACGCACCCTGGCGCACCGCCTGCCACAGCGCGAGGGGCTCGACCCCGGCCTTGACACCGAGGGTAAATACTTCGCCAAGCGCAGCCAGTATCGCGTACGCCGCGGTATTGTGCACGAGCTTCGCCACTGTTCCGGCCCCAATCGGGCCAACGTACATGGGTTGATCGCCGATGGCACGCAGCACGGGCTCGTGGCGGTCGAATTCGGCCCGGTCGCCACTCACCCACAGGGCGAGTTGGCGGCTCTTTGCGCCGGCAGGACCGCCGCTCACCGGCGAATCGAGCATCGCGACGCCTTTTGCCGCGAAGCGCTCGTGCAGCCGTCGGACCACGGTCGGGGAATTGGTCGAGAGGTCGAACCATGCCGTCCCGCGACGCATGCCGGCAAGTAAACCATGCTCCGCGAGCGCCACCACTTCGACTTCCTGCGGCCCCGGCAGCGAAGTGAATACGATGTCAGCCGCCTCGGCCACCTCGCGCGCCGACTCAAGCCATGCCGCGCCGGCCTTCAAGTGAGACGCACCCGCCTCCCGCCGGATGTCGTTTACAACGACGTCATAACCCGCGGCGCAAACGTTGAGCGCCATGCGAGCCCCCATAGTCCCCAGTCCAATGAAGCCTACTTTCATATATGTCTCCTTGCGCTGGGGCTGACTTATATCGTTTTCTCGTCGACTTGAACAATCCCAGAAGCTCAGAAGCTGCGTGGCTTCGCGGAAAACAGCTTTTGGAGTTTTTCCCTGGGGCAGACTTATCCCGGGTCTCTGTGGTTAGATTTTTATTTTGCTGGGTTCGGAATAAACTCCACAACAGTTTCATACTCGGCGCACGCCGGAACCT
>DASWHT010000535.1:0-3803 GCA_036398075.1 Binatia bacterium
ATGACCGCGCGCAGGGGCCGGGATCGGCTACGGTGGGCGCGTTTGCAGTGCCGGTGGCGGTGGACGACAAAACCGTGGTGTTAGTCGACGACGTGATTTTTCGCGGCCGGACGATTCGCGCGGCGATGGACGCGGTGGCGCGATTCGGGCAGCCGAAAAGAATCTTGGTCGCGGTACTCGTCGACCGCGGGTCGCGGGAATTGCCCATTCGAGCCAATATCGTCGGAAAAAATGTGGAAGCGGGCGAAGGCAACCGAGTGAACGTGATGCTGGAAGAGTCGGACGGTATTGATCAGATCACCATCGCCCGCTGGCAAGGCCGCGGCGCGCTGTGAGAACCCTGGAGCCGCTTGGAACATGCGCAACCTGATTTCCATCGCCGATTTGACCAACGCGGAGATCGAAGAAATCTTCGCGCTGGCGGATGACGCGGAAAAGTTACGGCAGGAAAAGTCGGCAGGCGACCGGATTATGGCGACGCTTTTTTACGAGCCCAGCACGCGCACCCGGCTTTCCTTCGAGTCGGCGATGCATCGTCTGGGCGGCGGGGTGATCAGTTGCGCCGACATGCGCGCGTCGTCGGCGGCCAAAGGAGAAAGCCTTGCCGACACGGCCAAGGTGGTTTCCAGCTATGCGGATGTTCTGGTCGTGCGCCATCACTGGGACGGCGCGGCGCGCGCCATGGCCGAGCATGCCGATGTGCCGGTGATCAACGCCGGCGACGGCCGCCATGAGCATCCGACGCAGACACTGTGCGATCTCTATACGTTGCGCAAGGAAAAGGGCGAGCTAAAAGGATTGACCGTGGTAGTTTGCGGCGACCTCAAGAATGGCCGGACGATTCACTCTCTGGTTTACGCCCTGGCGCGCTTTGGCGCCAACGTCGTGACCCTGGCCGCCGCCGGCATGGAACTCCCGCAGTATGTCTTAGAGCGCTTGGAGCTGGATCACGGCTACAATTTGAGCCGGTTGGCCGCCGGTGATTTAGGCGCGGTGGTTACGGAAACCGACGCGTTCTATCTCACGCCGCAACAGCCGCACCAGTTGGCGCTCTTCACGCAGTTGGATGCCGCGATCCAGACGCGCATCAGCGCAATGGCATCCGGGCTACGCTACGACGCCTTTTATATGACGCGCAAGCAGAAGGAGCGGATCAAAGAAGGCGCCGGCGGTGGCAGCTATCCGACCATCGGAGGCCACTTTCTCAGGGAAAAGCGCTTTAAGGACACCGTGGTGATGCATCCACTGCCGCGGGTCGATGAGCTGTCGCCGGAGCTGGACCGCGACAAGCGCGGCATTTATTTTAAGCAGGCGGCCTACGGCGTGCCGGTGCGCATGGCGCTGTTAAAATTCCTGTTTGACCGCGCCGCGGACAAAGCCGGGACGGCGGTACATAAAGACTTTTTGTATGAAAGCCCGGAGTCCCTTGGCCCCCACTGTGTCAATGGCAATTGTGTGACCGTCACCGAAGCCGGCTCGACGCAGCGCCGATTCGCGCTGCTCTCCGGCGGGCCCGGCGGAGCGCTGATTCTCAGCTGCGTCTATTGTGATCACCGCTTCAAAGTGCAACTGGTGGGCCATGTGAAGTCCAAGCGCTACTGTGCCTACGACATTTCGCTGCGGGCGACGATTGGCGACTGGCTCGAGAAAAATGAGTTGGCGATCTTCGATTCGATCAAGGAAGCGGAAGAGCTCGGCTATGAGCCATACAAGAGCCGCGGACAACGAATGATTATGAACGACGATGAGATCCAAGGGGCCGTCCAGTCGATGAGCCGGGAAATTCTCAAAGAATGCCAGGACCCGGACAGACTACTGCTTCTCGGTATTCGAACCCAAGGTTCAGTTCTGGCGCGTCGCGTCGCGGTGGAACTGGAAAAGCAAAATAAGCGAAGATACGAAGTCGGCGAGATTGACATCTACGATGCCGATGACGAAATTCGCCGGATTTCCCCCGCCGCTCCCGACGCCGGGCCGTTTAACCTTAGGGACCGCGAGATCGTGCTCGTAGACGATGTCATTTATACGGGGAGAACGATCAAAGACGCGCTGAGCATTATTTTCCGATCCGGGCGTCCCAAAATAGTGCGCCTGGCGGTTCTCATCGACCGGGGCCATAGGGAGGTTCCGGTGAAGCCCAACTTTGTCGGCAAGCATATTCCGAGTTCGGAGCGGGAACGGGTGCGCGTCAAACTGCGAGCGACGGAGCAGGGTGAAAAAGATGAAGCGGTGATCTATTCGATCATCAATCTAAGCGACAGTGCGACGCGGCCGCGGCCGCAAAACGCGGCGGCCCCGAGCAAATGACGGAAGGATAGCAAGCGATAGATGAAAGCGATCTTGGCGTTGGCGGACGGGCGCTATTTCGAAGGGCTCTCGTTCGGAGCGGCAGGCGAAGCGGCGGGTGAGGTGGTATTTAACACCAGCATGACCGGCTACCAGGAGATTCTCACCGATCCATCCTATGAGGGCCAGCTTGTCGCCATGACCTATCCACAGATCGGCAACGTCGGCGTAAACCTTGAAGATGTCGAGTCCAAAAGACCTTACACCAGGGGATTCATCGTCAAGGACTACACGTCGAGGCCGAGCAACTGGCGGGCCACAAAACCGCTGCATGAATACATGGACCAGCACGGCATCGTCGGCATTCAGGGGATCGATACCCGGTCGCTGGTGCGCCACCTGCGCGATCACGGCTCTCAAGAGGGAATCATTACCACAGCGGACGCCGACCCGGCCGATGCCATCGCCAAGGCGAAGGCTGCGCCGGGATTGGTCGGACGGGATTTAGTGAAAAATGTGACCTGCGCGGCGCCCTATAGTTGGGACGAAGGCGATTGGGAATTGGGCGAAGGCTACAAGAAGCGGCCGGCTGCGAAGAACCCCCGGCGCGGCAAAAATGCGGCCAGCTTTCAATCTCCCGGCTTTGCCGTGGTCGCCTACGACTTTGGCATCAAGTACAACATTCTGCGCAACCTCGCCGAGTCCGGCTGCCAAGTGAAAGTTGTTCCGGCGGACACTTCAGCGGCAGCTGTCTTGGCCATGAATCCCGACGGCATTTTCCTTTCCAACGGTCCCGGCGATCCCGACGCGGTTCCGTACGCCAGGGAAAACGTGCAAAAGCTCATCGGCAAGAAACCGATCTTCGGTATCTGCCTCGGGCACCAGATCATGGGCCTGGCCTTGGGCGGCAAGACCTACAAACTGAAATTCGGTCATCACGGCGGCAACCAGCCGGTGATGGATATGACCACGAGAAAAGTCGAAATCACCGCCCAGAATCACGGTTTTGCCGTGGACGCGGACTCTCTCAAGGGCGCGGTGGAAGTCACCCATCTGAACTTGAACGACAACACGGTCGAGGGGTTAGCGCACAGAGAATTACCGATTTTTTCCGTGCAATATCATCCGGAATCGTCCCCCGGACCGCATGACGCTAACTATTTGTTTCGGCGGTTCATAAAGTTAATGGAGCAACACCGCGGATGAATAGAACGAAATCGGAGAGCGATCATGGCTCCGAAAATCGAAAACGAGAAAGAACCGCGAGAAAAGACGCAGATCTCAACGAAGCGACTACAGCGGGTTTCTACAAGGCTTTCCGCTCCATGGAATCGGTTGGCAGACGGCGGTTGCTGTAAAAAGGTGCTTCATGCTTCGAGAGCCTCAGCATGAACGGAGTTTTCTCAATCATTTCAAATTTCTCTCCGTTCGTCCTGAGTTCGTCGAAGGACTCCGAGAGAGTTTTTCAGAAACCTGCTAGATAGGCCAAAGGAGCCGTGAGATTTATTTGATACTAT
>DASWHT010000536.1:0-5327 GCA_036398075.1 Binatia bacterium
AGGCAGCGTAATGGCTACCGGACACGAACAATGGCTCGAGCAGGGCGACATCTACGCCCTTGGCGCGCTTGACGGCCAGGAGCTGAAGGACTTCGAAGCTCATCTCGCCTCAGGCTGCGCCGTATGCGAAGCCTATATCCGCGAAACCCGCGAGAGCTTGTTGTTGCTGCACCGGGCTATTACTCCATTCGAGCCGTCCGCCGCGATGAAGACGCGGGTCTTCGACCAGATTGCGGACGGCAAAAGAGTTGTGCCGATCACGGAGGCCAAATTAAGAAAATCGCGAATATGGCTAAGAATGTCAGGAACCATCGCCGCGGGCATCCTCGGCGTCGTGATCACCGCCGCCTACTATCATTATCGCTATGAGCCGCGCCACTCGGTTTATAGCGCCGTCATCGATCTTTTGCGCGACCCGAACACCCGTGACGTGGCCCTCTACGGCGCAGGTCCAACGCCGGCCGCGCTGGGGCGATTTCTCTGGAATAAATCCGGCGAAGGACATCTATTCGTGACGAACTTGCCGGCGGCTCCGGAGGGAAAAATGTATGCGGTGTGGACCATCGCTCAGGAGTCGTCGCCGCGCTACGTCGCGAGTATTCGCACCGACGCCAAAGGCCTGGGCGGGGTGCATATTAACGCGGCTCCGAGCGACAAACCCATACAAACTTTCGCGGTCACCCTTGAGCCCGTCGGCACGACGGCGGCGCCGACAGGTCCGATGGTGTTAGTATCGAAACAGACTTAGTTCGCGCAACAATCTCCACGCTTCGCGCGTTCCAGTCGTTCCAAACGTTCCAATCGTTCAAGACGTTTAAAATGAGATTCACCACAAAGGCACGAAGGGTTCGGATATTTATTCTCTTGAACTTCGTGACCTTCGTGTTCTTCGTGGTGAGTCCCCTCTTTTTTGCGCTCTTCGTGGTCAAATTTCTTCTTCAAAGACCATCTTCCGATGCGGAATCCCGGCTTCATCGAAAACCGGACCGACGCAGCGAAAGTTTAAATTCTCATAGAAGCCGATCACCGCCACTTGCGCATGCAGGTAAATCTTCTTCGCGCCTGACTGACGCGCCATCTGCACGGCGCGCTTCAATAACCTTTTCCCCACCCCCTTTCGCCGATAGCTTTTCAGCACCGCCATCCGTCCGATCTTGGCGCTGCCCCGTCGCATGACCACGCGGGCCGTACCTACAGCTTTGCCGGAATGGACAGCCAAGAAATGCGTCGCCCGCTCATCGTCACGATCCAATTCAATGTCTTGCGGCACACCCTGCTCTTTAACGAATACGCGCAGGCGAATGACGAAGGCCGCTGCCAGGGCTTTTTTAGAAGAGACAGTTCTGACGTGAATCGTCGTACTCACGGCCGTCCGTATGCGTTAGAAGAGAATGGATTGGCTGTGTTTCGATGGCTGAATCAAGGCGTTGCGAGTCGGCGGCGTTCCTAGTCAACAGCCAGCGCCTCGGGATTTCACCGCCATGGTCGCCGAGGGTGCTTATTTGATTCTGCTAAAAAACCCTAAGAATGCTTCGACAGGCTCAGCATGAACGGAAAAATCTCCGATGATCTCAACCGCTCCTCCGTTCGTCCTGAGGCTCTCGAAGGATGAACGGAGGGTTTTTCAGCAGAATTCCTATTTTTCGTTCGACTGGAGCGCGTCCAGCGCCCTTTGCACCAGCTCGCGCCGCAGCTTCTTCTCATCCTCGGGTGGCAGCTTGGCGTCGCCGGTAACATGCACGATGCCGTTGCCCAAAACGACGCGGTTCGAACCCACCATCTTGGCGATGGGCAGGGCTGAGGTGATCTGGACCACCGGGATGCCCGCTTTCTCCAGCTCGGTCGTGATCGCAGCGCCGCTGCGTGTGCTCGTCCCTCAAGTGGACGTGAGGATCACCGCATCGACGCCTTCCCGCTTCACCTTCTCGGCCATTTCCCTGCCCAGCCGCCGGGTATTCGAAAGCGGATTGGATCGCCCGCAGGTCGAGAGAAATTCTTCGTGCAGTTTACCGATGACGCCGCGCGTTTCCATCTCGCGCATGGCGTCGAGGGGCACCAAACGATCGGGATCGTCCTGCACGAACCGCGTGTCGTACCCGCCGTGGGAGACTTCGTATTCTTCGCCCCGCAGATCATCGAGGCCCGCGATGTTGTACGCGCCCCAGCGCGTCGCGGCGGTTCCCGAGATCCGATCCGGATTCCCTTTCGGAACAAGGCCGCCGTCAGTGATCAGCATAACCTTGGCTTTCGACATATCTTTCACGGCGGACGGCATGGGAACCGGTGCGAAAGTCGTCGGCAACATCTCGGATTCGAAGGGCTCGTCTTGCAATTTCGCCATGAGCATGTCGACGAGCCGCGTTGCCGCCCTGTCTTCGACGATTTGGTCGCGCAGAAGTCCGCGGCGCAGGTAACCTTCCTCCGCGGGCAGGCCGACCGCTCTCTTGGCGGCTAGCTTCTTTCCAAGGTTCGCCATCTTGAGCAACACGTCGCGCATTTTGGCGGCGTTGACGCCCGAGTCGACGATAAACAGCGCCTCGCGATAGAGATCCGCGCCAGGGTTCTCTTCGCTCATCGCGGTGATAACGGGAATGCCGAGCGTCGATTTAACGGCCGCGCATAGCGCGCCGGCCGCCATGCCGTAACGACCCGCGTCGAAACAGGGCCCGGCGACGAATAAATCCGGATTCGCTTCCTTGACCTTCTCTAGAACGGCCGCGGTCAGCTCCTCCTGGCGTTCGACGGCGTGGTTGTCGCCGCAGACTAGGGTCATTACGACGCGCGCGTCTTCGCCTAAGAATTGCTCCATAAGCCGGCCCGGTCCCACCGCGCCCTCGCGTATCTCCAATGACTTGCCCGCGTGCTCCTCGGCGCCGATACCGCCGAAAAATTGGTTCAAGTAATGCACGATTCTCATCTTTACACCTTTAGCTTGTGCTCCGTCGGCTTGAACGTCTTGAGCGATTTGAACGTTTTGAACTGTCAGACGAGAGTTCGTTCAAGCCGTTCAAGTCGTTCAAAAGGTTCAAATCGTCAATAAGACTTTCATGTTATCTAATACACGATTGACCGCAATCTCGATGCCCCTTGCTGATTCGTAACGCCGGCGACGTCTGACGCCTCGACGACCAAAGGACCGGCGAGCAATTCACGCAACTCGGGGGTCGGCGCGATGATCCGATCCACCATTGGAACTTCCCATCGGGTGCCGTTGCCGCCGTTGTAAACGATGGCATTCACTTCCGGTGTGTTGAAAAGCAATGCCGACTCCACCCGCCGGTCGCGGGACGTGTCAGTAACCATGACTGCGGTTCGAATTCCCGTGACTTCCAACAGCCGCGCCGTTTCCGCCAGGTCCGCGTGGGGCAATCCGCCGCCATACTTGGTAAGAACCGCGCCATCGGCCCGCAGATTCCACTTCACCAGATGCGCCGCCACTTGACAGTTACGCTCGCGGTCAAAATGGTTGGCCCCCGCGATTGTCGCCACCGTCCCAACGAAATTAAGCTCCCGCGCCTGGTGGCGCCGGTAAAGGTCCAGGACGACGGGATGATTCTGATAGAAGTAAGTGTCGCTGTTGCCGATCCAGGAATGGAGCGACGGCACGATCGCGCCGTCGAGCCATTCGTCGGGGTGGAGAACCATGGGCAGCATTCCATCCGTGTTGGCGCCATAGAGAATCGGTTCATCCACCTCGGGTTTGCGCTGGCGCGAAAAAATCTGGCCGACGTAGGCGACGCGGAAAAGCCCCTCGCGTCCCGGCTCGACGGGGCCTGCGGCCTCGAAGGTCTGTACGGATCCCGGGGGATGATTCAGCGCCGCGCGAGCCAGGTGTACGGAGACTTTCAGGCTCGCGATGCGATACGCTTTGAGCACCGCAGGCCACGGCAATGCCGATTGCGTGTGCGGAATCATCACCAGGTGTCGCAGCGACGAGTAATCGCTCGCATCCCCCGCCGCGCCGGTCATTTCCAGCAGGCGGCCGGTTTCGCTTCGCTCTGCTCCCGGCAGTCTCTCCGACAAAACTGTGAGCGCCGCTCCTTTGAGCACATGGGTCGTCCCCGCTCCAGCGGTGATGGGCGGGCCCAAGATGCCGGGAAAATCGGCGCCTGAACCGGGAGCTTTCGCTCTTGGTTCGACGATGTCGAAGATCGGCCCGGCGCGGCACTTGTCGCCGGCGCCGATGATCTGAAAATCGACGCCTGTAAAGCAACTGTCGTCGAGCACCAGCCGGCGAAGTTCCTCACGATCGACAACCAGCACCGTCCCATCGAGTCGGCTCGGAGTTCCGAAGTCGATCTTCGTGATGGGGTGATTTGCCAAAGTCAGCGGCATATAAAACCCTTAGTGACAAAATTAGCCGAGTCGCAAAACCTCGCGTATTCTTAGGGCCAGACTCCTGCGTTTGTCAATCCGTTCCCAACAGGGCAACGTCAAAGTCAGTTTCACCTTACTGAATTGGATTCACAACTCACGTTTGTCTAAAAATCCCCCCTTCCCCCCTTTTGAAAAAGGACCGTAGGGGACGGTCGCGACCGTCCCCTACAAAGAAGGGAGATTGAGAGGGATTTTCATATGGTCAACACGACTTTGACGAGACCCTGCCGGTCCCAAGTTGACACAAGACGAAGATATCGGATAGGTTCCGTCCCAGAGGCGACGATCACCGTCTAAGCGGAAAAACGGCGCGCGATAAGCGTGCAGGAGGAATCGCATATGCCAAAGATCAAAGGACTGAGCCACGTGGTGCTCTACGTCAACGACCTCGACAAAATGGTCGCGTTTTATCGGGATGTTCTCGGGCTCGTCAAATACCGGGAAAACTCGAGAGGTATGGTGTTTTTAACCTCCGATCCCGACACCGAAGACCACGAGCTGGCTCTGACCGAGGGACGCGAAGGCCAGGCCAAGCTCATCGCGCATATCGCGTGGAAGGTCGGCACACCGGCCGAAGTGAAAGAGTACTATGAAAAATTCAAGTCGCAAGGCGTCCCGATAGATCACTGCGTTAGCCACGCTTACGAGGAGATGGGCAACACCGTGTCGTGCTATTTCCTCGACCCGGAGGGTAACTGCATGGAGATCTACGCTCTCATAAAGGAGCGCGACGACGCGCGCATCAACCGGAAGCTCAATCTAGATAAGAGCGTTGACGAAATCATCGCCCAGGCGAGCGGGCTTGGCGCCGACGCTGGCTAGCCAGTTGATCGTCCCTTAAAAATTGAGTAGAAACGTTCAGAGAGCCGGGAGCGACTTGGATTGGAGGTAACGCTCCCGCTTTAGCGCAGAGCCAAGAGCCGGGGCTTTTGAAGACACTCGACGGCTCG
>DASWHT010000537.1:0-16711 GCA_036398075.1 Binatia bacterium
TTCATTTAAAATATTGAAGAGGGGCCAAAAATCGATGGTTTCGCCCCCGGTTGATTGGCACTCTGATTGCTTAATTAAGCCGGTGACCTCGCTGCCGATTGAAGGTTTAAGGAGCGAAAACTCTTATGAGAAACAGCCCAATCAGACACTGGACGAATGATCCTGAACAAGATTTCTTTGAAACCGTATCGGAAGAAGAAGTTATCGGTCTTTGGCGATCGATAAAAGGAAAAGGATTATCCGAGGACGACGCCTGGCATGCCATCGTAACTGGCATCGCTCTGGATATGGCCTTTGCCAAGACCAAAGCCAGCTTCGAAATCGAGCACTGAACCCGTATTTATTGCCCGCTCTGCCCCCGGCAGAGCGTCTAGGTGGTGGCAAATTACGCGTTGCCTGCTTCCAATGACGCCTTCTCGATCTACCCCCGCCGCCATGCGTTCGTCCACTTGGCCAGTTTTCTCGAACTGGTTTCGCCGAACAATCTCTTAGCTCTCCGCGTCGAGATAAATTTTCAGCGCTACCAATAGTATCCGGTTATTCTCAGATTGACTGCTCAAGGGAAATCTGCTTGAATGTTGGCACACTTCGAAAGGAGATTTTAATGTCTCGCATTACGGTCGAAGATTGCCTGCAAAAAGTTAATAGCCGGTTTGAATTGGTGATGCTTGCGTCCAAGCGCGCGCGGCAACTGTTCAAGGGAGCCGAGCCGCTTATTGACTCGGATAACCGAGAAGTCGTCGTCGCTTTGCGCGAAATTGCCGCCGGAAAGGTGCAAAAAACCGCCGGCCAATCCTAATGGTTGGTTGTCGACGGTTTTTTATTTTCCCTCCTTTAGCCAGCCTGTTCGGAGTTCGACCGCGTTAGTTCCATAGCAGTGACCCTCGCGCCGGTAATCACCGAAAGTTTGCCAGTTGGCGAGGAATTTGGATCGGTTCATGCCTAGGGACGAAAAAGATACTGCTAAAGAGCGGGAATTTTCCGAAATCGAACTTCCCAAGATTCTTGAGGTCGAGGAGCGGGATGAGGGTGCGGGCAAAGCGCTTGTTCCCTTTGACCCGCTTAGGCGCTATCTCGCCGAGATCCGGCGTTTCCCGGTATTGAGCCGCGAGGAAGAGCACAAGCTCGCAGTCGATTATAAGGAGTACGGCAACCTGGAGGCCGCCTATAAGCTCGTGATGGGAAATCTCCGGCTGGTGGTGATGATCGCGCGGGAATATCAAAAGGCCTTTAAAAATCTCCTCGATTTGATCCAGGAAGGCAATATGGGGTTGATGGAAGCGGTGAAGAACTTTGACCCTTACCGGGGCGTGCGCTTCCCGTCCTACGCGGTTTGGTGGATTCGCGCCTATATCATCCGCTACATCATGAGCGACTGGCGCATGGTGAAGATCGGCACCACGCAAGCCCAGCGCAAACTGTTTTTCAATCTGCAAAAGGAAAAGGAAAAGCTCGAAGCGCAAGGAATCACGCCCGGGCCAAAATTACTCGCCCAGCGGCTCAACGTCAAGGAAGACGAAGTCATCGAGATGGAGCAACGGCTGGGTAGCCGGGACCTCTCTGTGGATGTTCCGATCGGTGAGGGCGATGAGGCGACGCTGCTCAATTTTCTCCCTGACGATAAGCAAAATCCGGAGGAAGAGATCGCCGACACGCAGTACCGCCAAATGTTGCGCGAAAAGATGGCTCAATTCGCCAAGAGTCTCAAGGACAAGGAACTGGTTATTTACCGCGAAAGATTGCTCAACGAAGAGCCGCTGACGCTCAGAGAGATCGGCGAGAAATACGGCATCAGCCGCGAGCGCGTGCGCCAGATCGAAGAACGGGTGAAGAAGAAACTCAAAGCTTATTTGCGTAAGGAACTAAAAGAATTCGCGGAAGCGGCAGGGCCGGAATAAGCGTTTCTTACATCCGTTGGGTGTGTTTGCTTTTTATGATTGCCGGCCCGGCCTCACAGAGCGACATTTAACCTGCCATTTTCGCTTGCCACGCGCGCGCGCATCTGATAGCAAAAATTGTATACTGTGTGGGAGGAAGTTTCTTGCAATTTCAAAAGGAAGTCGAGATCGCGGTGCCGCTGGAAAAAGTTTGGAACTTCATTTGGGACGTGGACCGTTTCATCGCCTGCGTGCCGGGTTGTCGGGAGGCGAAAACCCTCGAAGCCGGCAAGCGTTACTCCGCCACCATGGTCGAAAAGGTGGGGCCGTTCAAAGTCGAGTTTCCAACAATCATCGAAGTGCTGGAGCGCGACGAGCTTCGTCGCATCAAGGCCCGGGCGTCCGGCGCGGACAATAAAATCGGCAGCCGGATGAAGATCGAACTGGACGTAAATTTGCGCGAACAGGGCGGCAAGACGGTGCTGGGATTTATCGCGGGGGTGGATATTTTGGGAAAATTGGCGGCGCTGGGCCACGGCATTATTAAACGCAAGGCCGATCAGGTTTTGGATGAATTCGCCCAGGCAGTGAAGAAGCGATTGGAAGGAGATTCGCAAGATGCTTAGACGGTTCCGCTTGGAAGAGCCGGAAAGCGTGCAGGAAGCAGCGGATCTACTCAGCCGATACGGCGACGGCGCCAAGGTTTACGCCGGCGGCACGGAACTCCTGCTGGCGATGAAGGAGGGCTTGGTTCACTACGAGCGTCTGATCAACGTTAAACAGCTTAAAGGCTTGAACGAAGTTAAACTCGACGATGGGACGGTTTCCATCGGCGCTCTTTGTACGCACCATCAGCTGGAAACCGCGCCGCTGCTCAAGGAGCGTCTTCCCGCGTTGGTTGAGTTGGAGAAAAACGTTGCCAACGTGAGGGTGCGCCAGGCGGGCACCATCGGCGGCAATCTATGCTTCGCCGAACCTCATGCCGATCCGGGAACTTTGCTCTTGGCTTTGGGAGCGACGCTGGTGGCGCAGAGATCGTCGTCGCGGCGCGAGATTGCGGCGGCGGATTTTTTCATCGATGCCTACGAAACCTGTTTGGCAGCGGATGAAGTGCTGAGCGAAATTCGCATACCGGCGCCGGCGGCTAAATCGGGCATCGCCTACCTCAAGTTCGGCTATCTCGAAAGGCCCAGCGTCGGCGTGGCCATCGCGTTGACTTTGAACGGCGGTATCAGTGACGCGAAGATCGCCGTGGGCTGTGCCGGCCCGGCGCCAAAGCGCGTGGCCGAAGCGGAAGCGATGCTAACAGGAAAGAGCATTGAAGAGGCGAGCCGTAATCTGGCGAGCGCGGGTCAAGCGGCGGGGCGCGCCGCGCAAGCGATCAGTGATTTGCACGGAGCGCAAGACTACAAGGAACATATCGTCGGCGTGTTGCTAAAGCGCGCTTTTCAGCGGGCGGTGGGCTAGAGCTGAGCGGGAACCAAAAAAGGAGAGAGAAGGCATGTCGAGACCGATGTTGCGGCATTCGGACGCGCAAACGATAGAGGTTTCCTTCACGCTCAACGGCAGGTTGCAGGAAATCGAAGTGGAACCGCATGAATTGCTCCTCAATGTCATACGCGAAAGATTGGGCCTTACTGGCGTCAAGCTATCCTGCGACGTTCAAGTTTGCGGCGCTTGTACGTTGCTCGTTGACGGCCGGCCGGTTAGCGCTTGCACGACGCTGGCGTTCGAGGTTCGCGGCCGCTCGGTGCTGACCATCGAAGGTTTGGCTGAAGATGGCAAGCTCCACCCCTTACAAGATGCCTTTATCGAACATGGCGGCTTCCAATGCGGCTTTTGCACGCCGGGCATGATTTTGGCCGCCAAGGCACTGCTCGACGAAAACCCGAATCCCACCGAAGATGAATTGAAACATTTCATGCACGGCAATATCTGCCGGTGTACCGGCTATAAGAAAATCATTGAGTCGATCATGGCCGCCGCGAAGCTTATGCGCGAACGCGCATAAGCGTTCCAGTCATTTCAAACGTTTCAACAGTTCCAGTCGTTGTCAGGCCGATTCCGGAAACGGTTGGAACGGCTGGAACGATTGGAACTGTTGGAACTGCGAAGCTATTTAGTCTTCGATTCCGTACTCCTTCCATCTCCTCGCAACTATATCCAGATGCTCTTTCGGCGGCAGTGAAATCGCCGGATATTGGTGTTTTCTGGTGGCGTCGATGCCGATACGGGAGCCGACATTCCGGCTCGGATCATGCTGAAGCACACCAGCCGGGGCCTGGGACGGATCAAGGCCGACGGCTTGGACGTCAGTTTCAATATAGATGTCCTTGTCGGGCCGAACATGCCAGCTTAGCGCCCAATCGACGGCGAAGTCATCCCAGACATCGATATCGTCATCGACCACCACTGTGATCTTGCCAAAACCCGTTCGTAACGACCATGCGCCGTACATGAGCTGGCGTACCTGCCCAACGAACTGTTTTTTTAGCGAGATCACTAAATATGCGCCACTACCGCCGGCTTCCTTGAGGCGCAGCTCTTTGATCGGAATATGCAGCGTGTCTTTCAAATGTTTGAACAGCGGCCATTCACGGCCGATGCCGCGAATGCAGCTCGATTCCGACGGCGGCATCTGGCTGATGAACGCTTGATAGAGCGGCTTGTTGCGATAGGTCATGCACTTGATGTTGAAGAACGGTTCGTTGCCGGCCGGACCCATATAGCCGGTGTACTCGCCGAAAGGGCCTTCGGGTTCGACGGCATTGGGCGGAATCTCACCTTCGAGAACGATTTCCGCGGTTGCCGGAACTTCCAACGGCACGGTTTCGCACGGCACCAGATCGACCGGCTCGCCGCGCAGCGCCCCGGCTACGGCGAATTCGTCGAGCGCCTCCGACATCTTCGATACGGACACGTAGCCGATCGACGGATCGGCGCCGATAACCACGGCCACCGGCGTGGGTTTATTCTGCGCGTTGTTCTTGAGAATATGCAGCGCCATATCCTGGCGCCTGCCGATCAACAGACCGGTCTTGTTCGGGCCTTTGATCTGCATGCGATAGGTGCCGACGTTGCGCACGCCGGTTTCGGGGTCTTTGGTAATCAGATAGGGCGATGTAAAGAACGGTGCGGGGTCTTCACCTACCGTCCATGTCGGAACCGGTAGTTTGGTGATGTCGACATCCTTGCCGTGGAGAATGTTTTCCTTGCAGGGGGCCTCTTTGACCATCCGGGGCGGGATCGGATTGCCCAATGCATGGTCCCACTTGCGGTTGATACCTTCGACCGTTTCCGTTTGCAGGCCAAGGGCGTATATTTCTCGCGACGCGCCGAGCACGCCGGCGACCACTGGGATCTTGAAATCTTTAACGTTTTCGAACATCACCGCGGGTCGTTTTGACGGCGGAATTTTCTTGAACAGCTGGCGGCAAACCGCGGCGATTTCCCAATCCTTCTCGACTTCTTTGGTCACCCGCTTGAGTTTTCCGTGCTTCTCCAGGGTAGCGACGTATTCCCGTAGATCGCGATAAGCCATGAATCCTCCTGAGTTATTGAAACCGAACGAGAAATTTGCCGTATAGTAGTCACAATTTGTTTATATATCAACAATCGCGATTGAAATTATTTCATTATTAGTGTTCGTCGTTCAACCGTTCGACTTTGCTGCTCACGGCCCTGAGACTCTCGAAGGTCAGGCTGACCACGTGGGCAGAGTCGAAGCCAGGCTCGTGTTGGTCCGAGCATGAGAAGTGAGCACGATGCGCGCAAGGAGATTGAAAACAGACCTTCGATACTGCTCAAGGGAGGCTAAGGGGATTCGTAGGTCGAAGATCGAGATTGGAAGGTCGAAAATCGCGATCCTCTATCCTCGATTCTCCGTCCTCCAAGGGTCCTTACGGCAGCGGTTTTCTTAGCGGCTTGCTAAGCGCGAATTTCAGCGCGCATGAAGATGATATAAGAAATGCCGAAACAGACCGCAACGAGGCCAAACAGGGTCGTGATATGGGGCCAGATCAAACCGAGGCTCTGGTCGAGCGCCAACGGTGTCGCTAGAATTCCTTCGGCTTGGCCCGGTAGAACCCCGCCAAATGTCCGACCGGTTGTCGGGTTAAGGAGAATTTGAATGCTTTCGTTGAAAAGCGTGCTCGGGGAAATTCGCCCCACGAGATTGGCGATGTCCATCTGGCGCGTGACGGCTTCCGGGGTCGTCGCGTCAGGAACGGCGATATTCGCGATGGCTAGAGTCAAGACTGGAATGAACAGGAGCATGAAAAGCCAAACGGCCATGGAGGCGAGGGCCGCGGTGACGGTTTTTTGAAAAAGCAGCGAAAAAAGCATGGCGAGGGCCAGCCAAAATCCAACGTAAAAAACGCCCACCGTGGTGAAGATCAACATGCGCCAAAGCTCTTCGGCGTTGGGGGGAAATCCCAGCAGTATGATCCCCAAGCCGATAACCAACAGGAGTATTGAGCTCCACAGCACCGAGACGGTCGCGAGGCCGGCGAAAAATTTGCCGTTGATGAAGCTGTCGCGGTAAATCGGCTGTGAGAGCACGCGGCTCAGGGTGCCGCGGGCGTATTCGCCGCTGATGGAATCAAAACCCAGGGTGATGCCCACCAGGGGGCCGAAAAACCCCAGTAGCGTGGCAAGGGAAAAAATGCTTTCACCACTCGATGTGACTAACAGCAAAAAAACAAACTGCGGCGGGACGATCTCCGAATTCTGGCGTATCGCCTGGCCGGTCGAATAACTCGCCCACAGACCGAATAGCAGAACGATAACCAAAAGGATCATGAAACGGCGGCTGCTGAAGTGATCCGCTAATTCTTTCCAAAAAACCACACTCATTGGCTTACGCCTCGCGAAAATATTTGAGATAGATTTCTTCCAGGGTCGGATCTTCGGAGCGCAACTGAAGCAGCTTGAGCCCATTACGCCCGACCAGGGAAACGATTTCACCGCGAACATCCTGCGTGCAGCGTAAAAACCAGCCGTGGCTGCGCTTTTCGACTTCATCGACTCCCTGAATGCCTTGCAGCTCCCGCTCCAGGCCGCCGCCGTCGCCGCTGACTTCCACCAGGAAATTCCACTGCCGCCCTTTGAGAATCGACTTTCCCAGCTGGTCCATTTCCCCCTGGACGATCAGCCGGCCTTTGACGATGATGCCCACGCGGCTGCAAATTTGTTGGACTTGCTGCAGCTGATGCGACGACAGCATGACCGTCAAGTTGTGCTCACGATTGAGGTCTGTGATCAGTTCAAGAATGCGGATGGCGCCGTCAGGATCGATGCCCAAAGTCGGTTCGTCCAGGAATACCGCCAGCGGTTTTTTTACCAGAACTTCGGCGATGCCGAGGCGCTGCTTCATACCGCGGGAAAATTCGCGGACGAGCCGCCGGCCGTCATCCGGAAGCCCTACCTGGTCGAGCACTTCAGCAGCGCGCCGGCGCGCTTCGTCTTCTGGAATGCGGTTCAAGCGCGCCATGTAAAGGAGATTGTCACGCGCGCTGATGTCGTCGTAGAAACCAGGGCTTTCGGGTAAGTAGCCGACCCGCCGCTTGACCTCAAGCGACTCGCGGGTGGGGTTGAAGCCGCACACCGCAACATCGCCGGAAGTCGGCTCGGTGAGTCCCAGAAGCATTAAGATAGTTGTGGTCTTGCCCGCTCCGTTGGGTCCGAGAAAGCCGAAGACCTCTCCTTCCTGCACGGTCAGGTTGAGCGCGTTGACCGCGAGAATTTCGCGGTAGCGCTTGGTTAATTCTTTGGTCTCGACGACGGCGCTCATCTACGCCCCAAACGGAAAAACACGATTGCCAGTCCGAGCACCACTACGGCGACGATGGCGAAGCCGATCCAGCCCCAGATCGTCGGCGTAGAAACCGTGACGCGAAATTCCACCGACTTGTTCGTTTCCGGTGAATTGGCGGTCACGCTCAGCAGATAGTCGCCGGCAATGGTACGGTCGGGCGCGAGAATCTCCATTTTGATTTCCCGCACCTCCCCGGGGTTGAGCGCGTCGATCTTGTCGGGCTTGAAGTCGACGGTCCATTTGTCGCCGGGCTTCTTGGTAATGAAAGACAGATTGCGGACCGGCGCCGTGCCGGCGTTGCCGACGACGAAGTCCACCGGGGCTTTTTTGCCGGCGGTCACCGAAGCATTGAGGGTACCCGCCAAAGAAGCCATCTTGAGGTCCTGCGAGCCCTTGAGGGTGACGTTAACCTTGGTGCTGGCTTCAAAGGCGCCGGAGCGCGCCGAGATGTTGACAGGATGTTCCTTGGCGTCGGCGCGCGACGGCGTGTCGATTTCCACGCTCAGGGTTTCCGAGCCGCTTTCCTTGATTTGAATCGAGGCGATCTGCTGGTCACCGAATTGCGGCTTGAAGCGAACCGTCCAGCCCGGCGGCGCTTGCGCCGCTAACGACGTTGTCAACGGTTTGTTGGTTTCGTTCTTGAGATCGACGGTAAACTTGAGGGTCTGGCCGGAACCGGTGCTCAATACCGGATACTGGCTGGTCAGCTTTAGGCCGCCCGTTTCGACTTTCTTCGAGGTGACGCGGAAGTTTATCGTTTCGACGTATTGCGTTGGTCCATTGATATCCTTGGCGGTGACTTTGATTTGATAATTTCCGGGCTTGGTATTTTCCGGAACCTTGGCTTTGAATTCGACCGTCGTGGATTTAGTAGTGGATTGATCGCTTGCCGCAACCATGACCGAACGAATCGGGTAGCTAGGGTATCGCGAGTTGAAGTTGATGTCCCAACCCTTTGGCCCGCCGTCGAGGGCCAAGCTCACCTCCACTGGAAATCTTCGACGATTGACGACCTCCGTGTCCATGGTGACTTCTTGCCCCTGCCCAACGGTAAGGTCCTTGAAGGGCATAATAAAATTAAAGGTTTCCTTGGATTCTGGAGCTGGTGTCGCGTCGGCGGCGAGTCCGACGGAGATTAAGGAGATAAAAAACAGCCCGCCAAATAAAAGCATAACCATCCGCTGCCGGATCAGTGAAGGCCCAATCCTCATAGCAACCCCCTCAAGGCGAAATTTTGATAGCAATAAATATCTATAAAAGCTTCTACCGTCAAGTCCCCGGTGCGACTGGAACACCGCAGCGATGCATTTAAACTCATGCTCCGGCGCGCCCATATCCCTGTTACTCATACTTTGCCCAATTGCCGAAGGCCCTCATAGAGAACAATGGCAACCGCGTTGGATAAATTCAAGCTGCGCACGCCGGTTCCCATCATGGGGATGCGTAGGGCGCGCTCCGCATTGAGCGCGATCCACTCCTCCGGCAAGCCCCGCGTCTCGGGACCGAACACGAGGTAGTCACCCTGCGCAAAGCTCGCGTGCGTGTATGAGCGCGAGGCCTTTTTGGAAAAATAGAGGAGCCGTTTGCCGGCACTCTTTTCGAGAAATTGCTGCCATGAATTGTGCACCTGAAGATCGACAAACTCCCAATAGTCCAACCCCGCGCGCTTGAGGTGTTTATCGTCGATCTTGAAGCCCAGCGGTTCGATTAAATGCAGCGGCGTCAATGTCGCTGCGCACAGCCGGGCGACGCTGCCGGTATTGGGCGGAATTTCGGGCTGGTAGAGGACCACGTGCATGTTCAGCTTTCGAGAATCAGGGTCACGGGTCCGTCGTTGACGAGAGCGACGCTCATGGCTGCTTGAAACCGCCCCGTGGCGACGGCGAGGCCGGCGGAGCGCAACTGAGCGACGAAGAATTCATATAGTCTTTGAGCGTCGGCGGGCGCCGCCGCTTCGCTAAAAGAGGGGCGGTTGCCATTGCGGCAATCGCCGTACAAGGTGAACTGAGACACCACCAGAACTTCTCCGTGGGTATCGCTGACCGAACGATGGAGATTGCCTTGATCGTCGGCGAAAATTCGCAGGCGGCCGACCTTCCTGGCCAGACTTTCGGCGTTACGTTCGCCGTCGCCTTTGCCGATTCCCAATAGGATGCAAAGACCCGGGCCGATCTTGCTGACGACGTCTTCGCCGCCTTCGCCCACCGTAACTTGAGCTTGAGTAACCCTTTGGAGGACCGCGCGCATGGTTCGGCTATTCAAGTTGGAGGTTAAGTGCGATTATGAACAATCATTGCTTCTGGACTGCATGCAAATTTTCCGCAAAGAGCCAATGCAGTACTTGTTAACAGAGAAATCCCGCCGCGACAATAAGCATGGAACCGCCTAGTACTACTATGTCATAATCCGCCGTCCGCCCTTCGACAAGCTCAGGACGAACGGCTATGTGACCGAATTTCGATGCGTTGTCGTCCGTTCGTGGTGAGCCTGTCGAACCATGAACGGACTTCTGACACAGTAATACTAGGATCCGTAGGTTCAAGCAGTTCCAGACGTTCAAATCGTTCAAGCCGTTGAACGACCTGAAGGATCGATCCGGTTGAACCGTTCGAACCGAGTTGTACTATGAAGGGGGCGACTTCGCGCCCTGCGGGATCTCAATAGCAGATGAAGATTGGCCGTTGTTCAGAGTTTGCGATTTTTGTGTTGGCGATCCTGGTTTCTGGGCTGGCAGCGCAGGGCTGGGCGCTAGCGGCGCAATTCGGCGAGGCGGCGCCGTCCTGGCAGGGCGGTAAATTGATGGGCAGAGTCCTGGTCGCAGGCGGTTATGAAAGGCCTCGCCCGCTTAAAGTGTTTAAGAGCCGGAAATTTTGCGGTGCGACGGTGCCCAATGAGACCTTGTTGATTAGCGCTGACGGCGGCTTGCGCAACGCGGTAATAGCCCTCCAGCCGCTTGACCGGATCGTAACCGCGCTGCCTGGGCGGGTGGTCTTGGATAACCAACGGTGCGCCTTTGTGCCCCATGTTCAAGTCGCTACGGTGGGGAGCGAGCTAACGTTGAAGAACAGCGATCCGATTTTACACACGGTTCACGCGCGCGTGGGCAAAGAAACGCTGTTTAATGTCGGGCTGCCGACCTGGCGACAGGTGACCAAGCGGCTGGAACGGGCCGGTGTTGTCAGGATCGACTGCGACGTGCTGCACACCTGGATGAGCGCGGCGATCATGGTTGTGGTGACGCCGTATTTTTCCGTGACGGATGCTAGCGGCGCTATTTCGTTTGAAGGTTTGCCCGCGGGCGTCTATGAAATGGAAGTTTGGCATGAGCGATTTGGCGTGAAAAAAACCAGGGTGAATTTGCCGGAAAACAGCGCGGTTGCCGTCGATGTGGTGTTTGGTTCGGGCGCTGGGCGCCCAAAATAATTACCAATAATGAACTAGCTCGGGCTTTCTGTTAGCCTGAGTTTATGTGATGTAGAAAAGCGCAACGCCCGATCAATGATTCCGATCCTATTCCATATCGGCCCGATTCCCGTATACAGCTTCGGTGCCTTCATGGCGCTTGCCGCCATCGCCGCAGCGTTGATTGTTCAGTTCGAGCTCAAACGAACCGGTTACAATCCTGAGATCGCCTCCACAATGGTGCTTGCGGCGGCAATCGGAGGACTCGTCGGCGCGCGCCTATTGTTCATCGTTGAAAATTGGCACGACTTTCTCCGCTCGCCGATGAGTTACATTGCCACCGGCGCCGGTTTTACCTGGTACGGCGGATTTATCGGCGGCGCGCTCGCCGCCAGTTGGGTGGTGTGGAAGAATAAAATCCCATGGCACCGCGCGGTGGATTGCGCTGCGCCCGCGCTTGCCGCGGGTTACGGCATCGGACGCATCGGCTGTCATGTGGCGGGGGATGGTGATTGGGGCGCCGTAACCAACGTCCCTTGGGGAGTTGCCTACACCAGCGCCATCATCGGCTGGGTCGATCCGAATACCGGGATTCCCTATCCGCCCGGCACGCGCGTCCATCCGACGCCGATCTATGAGTTCATCCAGTCGGCAATCATTTTTGCCATTCTGTGGGCGTTAAGAAAAAAAGGCTACCCGCCCGGGAGCATGTTCTGGTTGTATCTCATACTCGCCGGCCTGGCGCGGGCGATGGTGGAAATTTGGCGCATCAATCCGCCAGTCGCGCTAGGCATGAGCGAGGCTCAATGGTTTGGCTTAGCCCTTGCCGTCATTGGTTGTTGGCAGCTGCTGCGTGCCAAGGGCCGCGTTGCTTGAGAGCCGGCACCGAGGTAACGGAAGGGTGGTCTTTCGGTAGAATAAAGAGTTGCCGCTCATTTCGACGTTTTGAGAATTCTCAAAACGTGAAAGTTCCCGCCTGGTTTGTCTTCCCTCGAAGAGTGAAACTTGAACCTCTGGAGCGCGCTCAGCCTTTGAACCTCGAACATTGAATTCTGAATCGCATCGATCGCGATATAGTCAGCCGATACGGGAGCCGGCTAGAAAAGTTTGTGCTCTATGGAAAAGTACAAGAAGACGCCGTAGTTTTCGGCCGGGCCGGAAACGCCGATGGGAATTCCGACTCCGAGCACCGTTTGTAGGCCATCTTTATTGATGACGGCAGCGCGAATTCCGGGGGAGAGGCTCGCCTTGAAAACACGTTCCTTCTTTCCTTTATCGCCGATCTCTTGTTCAAATTCGCCTACCCACTCCAACAGCGTGTGAAAGTTCGAAGTAAGCGCAAAGACAACGCTTGCCCCGACGTCGTAGGAGACCAGAGACCGCTTGGGCGAAAGACGTAGGCCATCATCCAGCGGCACGCGAACTTTAGGGAGATAGGTCAGACCGAGATTGGCGTGCAAGGCGAGGCGTGGGGCCACCTTCTTACTCGCGGCGATGCTCCACTCGTATCCGACGACGCCGTTGCCGGTTCCTTTGTCTCGATCGCCTGTGGGGAGAATAAGGCTGAACTTCGGCGCGACCGCGGGAACGTTAGGCCCCTCTTCCGTTAACTGGTAGCGGTACTCGATGAGAACGTCTCCGACTCCACGCTGATTCTCTCCTTCTTCCCGAATATGAGAGAAGGGGATGCTGAACGCAACTTGGTGGTCTTCGGTAAAGAGCCACCACTCCTGCTCGAAGTTAAATGACCAACCTCGGCGGCGGAAGTCATTGCTGTAGACAGCGGTAAGGGTATGCTGGACCTCGCCCTGTTCCTGGTTGTAAGCCTCTTCGATCAGAAAACTGTAATCTGAAAATCCGTCAATAGGACGAGGTTCAGCTCCTCGCGCTGTGACGCCGGAGAAAAGAGTCAGAGCGGCGAGCCAGAAGGCGAAGATATAGTTCCTTTGCTTCATTCGATTGATCGGATGTCCATAAGGTTTGCAGGGCCATGTATAGGGAGCAAGGTTCGCCGTGTCAACAAGAGGGAGACACAAAGGGGCGGGAGATCCTTTGGCTCCGTGACGAAAGCCTGGAAGAATTCAACTGCGGCTAAGAAGCCGACGGTTCAAGCCGTTCAATTCGTTGAAAACTTCGAGGGCTCAGAAAGTCCTCCCGATCCCAGAGTTCTCGCCCAGGGAATCGTCGTCCCTCGAGTGGCCTCGCTCGGGACGACCCCGAGCAGGACCAGGCAACGGACCGCGTCGAGGGGTCGATGACCTCGAAGCCGCCCTCGAACAATTCGGCGAAATTACCGGGGATCTTGGTGTTTACTCGCTTTCAGAAAAAGAGCAATAGATTAGCGATAAATTTTGGATCGCCGTGGAAATTCGGCGTCGTCAATCGCGCCGCAGTTTTGTCCTAATCTCACTGAGTTCACAGTGGAGATCAAGGAACGAGCAATCGTCAAGACCTGTGGATGAAGGTCTTTAGGCGGCTTCGGGTTGCGGGTGTTCGTCGGGTCGTTCGACGAGCTTGCCGCCCTTGAACGTGGCGCCGATCGAGACTGAGCAGGAGTCGCGGCATTTACGGCTGCGACACCGTACGCTCCTCGTGCTGCTTACGCCACCCGTACCGGGTCATGCCCCGCGGCTTGTACACATTCAGCGCCGTGATCACGAGCAACACCAGTAGTCCGACACCGGGGTGCAGGAGGTCGCCCCCAAGCCCGCCGAGGTCGGCACCGTCCGCCTCTCGCGCTGCGTCTGCCATCAAGCTCACTGTCGGCATGTGCAACAGCAAGACGACGGTGGCAAGGATGGTGAGGGCGAGTGAGATCAGGATCCAATAGTGGCGGAACAAACCCCACTTCGTGCCCATTGAGATGACAAGCCCGGTCAAGAGCGCGGCGAGGGCCAACGGAACGATCACATACCAGCCCGTCAACTCCATCGCGACCCAGGCGCCACGCACCGTCAGGGCGTCCTGGCTGGTCACAGAGGAGACGCCGAGCGCCAAGTACGCAACGACCGCACCGATCCAGCCGATCGAGAACGTGAGATGCGCGGCGAGGACGAACTTGCGGAGGCCGGGTGCCATGATCATGGGTGTTAACCGCCGTGGTTCGGGATGCCTAGAGTCTGTGTTCTGTGACGCTCGATGACGGTGTCGGGCCGCCACCCCCACCCGGGCCCATGTGGCGACCAGGGCCGCCGGTGAGGAGCAAGATGACAACCAGCAGGACCAGGCCGATCGCGATGATCCCAAACACTTTCACCCAGCGTGGTGTGCCGGGGTAGGGAGGTAGGTCAGCCATGTGCGTCTCCTCTGTCGCGCGTGGTTGTCAAGATCATCGTGGTAATGTTTACCGGACAGTATGACTATTGTCAAATACAGTATGTCTATATCCAATCTAGATTGTCTCGACACCGCCGTCAAGTATAAGTATACTCGGCTGATGCCGAAGCTGTGGAACGAGACGATCGAGGCGCACCGCCGCGCGGTGCGCGACGCGCTCCTGGACACCACTGCGGCGCTGGTGACCGAACACGGGCTGGCGTCGGTGACGATGTCGCAGATCGCCGAGGAGACCGGCATCGGACGTGCGACGCTGTACAAGTACTTCTCAGACGTCGAAGCGATCCTGGTCGCCTGGCACGAACGTCACGTCACCGGCCACCTCGAACATCTCGTCGAGGTCCGGGACCAAGCTGGCGACGCTGGCGAGCAGCTCGAAGCTGTGCTCGAGGCCTACGCGCTCATTTCCCACGAACACCACGACACCGAACTCGCGGCACTCCTGCATCGAGGTGAGCACGTCGCCCGAGCGCAGCAGCAGCTCAGCGACTTGATCCGAGACCTGCTGACCGAGGCCGCAGAGACCGGCGACGTCCGGGACGATGTCGCGCCTGACGAACTCGCGAGCTACTGCCTCCACGCCCTCACAGCAGCCAGCAGCCTGCCGTCCAAGGCCGCGGTCCGCCGGCTCGTCACGGTCACTCTGGCTGGGTTGCGCCCCCGCGCCTGATCCGACTCGTTCCGATGCCGCTGGAGCCGGAAGCCCTCCTCAACGCTTCGCTGCGAGACCGTCAACCTGTCCTCCGCGGACGGGGAAAGGAACCAGCTCAATGGTTTGGGTCGGAGCTTGCCCGGACTGTGGTCGATCACGGGCGTCGGGCCTAGTAGCCCGGTGCTCATTTTCACTCAGTAGTCAGGGCGATCTCGGGCAAACGAAAAGCGCCTTTGTAAGGGCTCTTTTCCCTTTTTTTACATGATTCTTCACTGGCATCCAGCTAGCTCTATAACACTGGGTATGCCCGGTCGTTGCCTACGATGCTTTGAGCATCCGGTTGATCACGGCATGCGCAATAGGCGGTCACTGGAGTATAGTCGGAGGTCACATCTATGTTTAAAGTCCGAAACTTTTTCAGAGTCGCCCCACTACTTTTCCTGATGGCGCTCGCCACGACCGCAGCCAATGCGCAAAGCGACGCACCTTCGGGAAAGGTATCGATCGAAACCACTTCGATCGCCGCCGGCATCGGCCTGAGCTGGGGTCATGGGAAGCTTAACTTTAACGGCAGAGAGTATCGTTTTTCCATCGACGGTGTGACGCTCATAGATTTTGGCATTAGTAAGTCGAGCGCAGTTGGCGAGGTTTACAATTTAACCGACATGGCGAAGTTTGAGGGAAACTATGTCGCGGCCGAAGCGAGTTTCGCATTGGGTGGTGGCATGGGCGGCGTGGCCCTGCGCAACTCTAACGGGGTCATCATGCACCTGAGCTCCGTCTCTCAGGGCGCGAGGCTCCAGCTAGGCTCTAGCGGCATGAACATCAAGCTGTGGTGACCGGGAAAAAGCCGGGGCATTTTGTCGTTTAGCGTAGATTCCGTCGAGAACATTCATTTGTTTGGACACGAACATTTTCAGGACCACTCCCGGCATGAGCGAGGCTCAGTGGTTTGGCTTGGTGCTGGCGGGGATCGGGTTGTGGCAGTTGTCGAGGGCCGAGGCTCGTTCTGTTTCTTGAAAAATGGGAGCCTCATTGTGATATTCTTTCTGCTATGAAAGAAAAACCGTTCCGTTAGTCGTCTTGACATAACGAGCAACAACCGGTAGCGTCTCCTTGTGTTGAGGCATCGTTTTCTGATCATATCTCTGGCTTGCCTTTTTTCTTTGGCAGCACTCCTTAATGCCGTCGGGCATTGCTTCCTAGACAACGATCTTCCGACTAAAAGTTACGACCAGATTCGAGTTTCTATTGCCTGCCTGGATAATCAGGACGATTCTCTTATTGCCCAAGTCGACCAGCGAGATAGAAGAAGCTATTTTTCAAAAGCAGACAAACGACCTGCTGATATTCACCCCAAGGCCTTATTGCCAGAGGAATCCTTCCACTTCACACGTATGCGTCCTTCGGTCTCCAATTTAGTTTCGTTGTCCCTTCCCATCTATCAATTCAAGAACGTCTACCGCATTTAGTTCCTCTTCCTCTAAATTCCCTGCTTCGTCGTTTCAATTCTAAAGGTGCCAAAACATCCATTTTCAAGAAGGGTGATTTTAGCCCTATGGAAAAATTAAGGCATAAAGAAGGTCGCTGAATAATGATTATAATTTGGAGCATGATCGTTGTCCTTTT
>DASWHT010000538.1:0-6761 GCA_036398075.1 Binatia bacterium
CCTTCAGCCTGTAAATCCATTCTTCGTCGATCTATTATCAATGCTGAGCTTCATTGATATAGTTCAGTTGCGCTCAATATTACCTATCTCAAAGCCAGCTAACATATTTTCGAGGAGTCCAGGATGGCAAAGATTATCCATGACGAACAACTCCACCTGGAACCAGGACTCTTTTCCCAAGGTTTCGCCGCCGGGGAATTTGCCTTCGTCGCTCAAGACGCCCGGCGTTCGCACGGCGCTCTTACCGGCGAGAGCGCCCATGATCAAGCGCGGCAAACCGTGAAAAATCTTGGCGCCGCGCTCAAAACCGCAGATATGAATCTCGCAGACGTCGCCAACCTGATGGTCTATTTGCCTGACTACGCGGACGCTGGGCTGGTTTGCGAAGTCTTGGACGCGGCCTTCGGGAAAGATGGCGAATTCCGCCCCGCGGCGACCCTGGTCGGGATCGCGGGCCTCGACGGCAACTGTCGTGTGCGCATGGACGCGATCGCGACGTCGGCTAGAGACCGCCGGTATTTTCGCCTGCCCGAATTGCCGCTGGCTCGCGGCAGCCGATGCCACGGAGTACGCGCCGGAAATTTTGTCTTTTTGTCCGGTGTCGACGCCGCTGATGCGGATGGGAGAATTTCACCGCCGATTGCAATCCAGACGCAAACAGTTCTCGGCCGAATCAACGCTATCCTGGGCCGACAGGATCTGTCGCTGCGCGATCTCTGCCGCACATTCATGTTTATGCCGAGCACGGATTATCGGCCGGGCTACGGCGAAGCGCGCAGAGCCGTTTACGCGGGAATCTTTTCTGCGGACGAGTTTCCGCCCAACTCCGGAATTTACATTCGCGATTTGGGGAAAGATATCCTGCTCCGCTCCGTCGCAATAGCCTATCGCGGCGAGAAGCAGATCGTCGCCAGCCCCAAGGTAAGAAAAACTCCCGGCTCTTTTTCGCAAGCCGTGCGGGTCGGCGACTGGTTGTTGATTGCCGGTCAAGACGCGGTGGGATTCCAACGCGAGGTGCTGGCAGAGGGCGATTTGGCGGGACAAACGGAAATTACGCTGCGCCACGTGCAGTACATCGTCGAGGAAGCCGGGGGAACATTGGACGACCTGGTGAAAACAACTATATATTTAACGGCTGGACAAGACCGCGATAAATTTGCCGCCGCGTATCGCAACTTTTTCGAACAACACGCAACGACGCTCCCAGCGGGTCTTACCCTCGAGGTCGTTGAGTTGTCTCCCGGTTGTCTTGTGGAGATCGACGCAGTGGCTTACTTGAGGCGCCTTCGCTAGATGACGCTGGCGTAAGTGGAGTTCGCTGAATATAGGGGCGACCGGCCGATCGCCCCTACTAGTATTGAAACGCATTTCAACGACATTATTCGCGTTATAGTTTCTAAATACCCGAGCCGCAGGTGACCAAGCACTCGGCAGGATTTTCTAATTTCCCAAGACTTTCTTCAACCGCTCGATGATATCTGGCGGTTGGATCGTCACTTCTTTGGCGAGTTTCTCCAACTCCTCGCCGCCGACTGGGTCGAATTCATAGTTGCGCTTTTTCACCTCGGCCTGGAACTGCGGATCCTTCATCGTCTTGTCATAAGCGTCGCGCAGAATTTTTACGCGGTCGGCTGGCATGCCCGGAGGACCGAACATGGGCCGGCCCATGTCGCCGGCAGTGAGCAACACCTTGGCCAGACGCCTTCCCGATTCCGGCGTTTTGTGCCGATCCATGATCTCAGCGACGGTGGGAACATCCGGCATCCGTTCATCCCTTTTGCTTCCCGTCTGGAACAGGTGTCGAACGAAGTTTTTCTTGCGCCAGGTGTGATACGGCTCGCGGCCAAGAAACGCCTCGATGGTGAACGCCCGGCAAACAATCTCGCCCCGCTCCACCGCAAGGTCAATGTCGGTACCGCCCGGATAGCCGGTGACGATGGAGAACTTCGCGCCGACGGTGTCTTGCAGCAATTTTGGCAAAAAAGAATCCGGTCCCGTCACCCCGGTCGCGCCGCACTTGGGCGGCTCTTTGGCGTTAATGACATCTTCAATAGTCTTGAAAGGCGCATCAGCGCGCATATACATCTGGCTGGGACCGCGGGCCGGCGAACCGATCCAGGTAAACTTTGACCAGTCGAATTGGATCTCTTTTCGCCCGATGAGTTGGTTTAGGTATAGAGACGGTATAGCGGTGCCAATAACCGTTAAGCCATCGGGTTTGACCATGGTATAAAGATGGTTCACCGCCACCACATGACCCGCGCCAGGCATGTTCTGTACGATGAAATCCGGATTGCCCGGAATATTCTTGCCCATGTACGCGACAATTAGCCGCGCCCAAAGATCGTAGAGGTTTCCGGGCGGCGTCCCGAGGAGGATCTTGACGGTTTTTCCCTGGTAGAAAGGCGCTTGGGCATGCGCACTCGACACCCATGCGAGCAGACAAAATATAAACGGTACGTAGAATTTTTTCATGTTGCACCTCGGTTTTGGCTGAGCCCGCGCGCGTCTCGGCAACGGGCGTTGAATCGTCGTTAAACTAGTCCAAGTCGTAGACCGGCGTCAAGGCAAAAAAGCCGGCGCCGAAAGGATGAGCCGATTTTTACAGCGCCGATACATGCTTGGCCATGCGCTCGCGCATCCCGGTGTCGGGAATATTCCCCACGCCTCCTTGCATATTGTCGATAAGGTGCGCGACTTTACTCGTCGCCGGTATGGCGCAGGTGACCGCCGCGTGCGAAATGACAAATTTGAGAAAGAATTGAGCCCAGGTCGTGCAGCCGATGTCCTTGGCCCACGGCGGCAATGGCTTGCCGCGCACCTTTCTGAAAAGCGGGCCGCCGGCGAATGGCCGGTTGACCAGCACCGCGATCCGTCGGTCGGCGGCGAGAGGCAAGAGACGCCGCTCCGCTTCACGCTCGGCGACCGAGTAATTGAGCTGGACGAAATCGAGCTCTTCTCTTTCCAATACGCGGGCGAGATCGTCGTGGGCGCCGGCGGTGTAGTGAGTAACGCCGATATAGCGAACTTTCCCTTGCTCTTTCCACTGGCGCAGCGTGGCAAGATGGGTGCGCCAGTCGACAAGATTATGCACCTGCATCAAATCCATGCGCTCGGCGCGCAGCCGCCGCAACGATTCTTCCATCTGCCGGATGCCCGCATCGCGTCCGCTGGTCCAGACCTTGGTGGCCAAGAACAACTGTTTCCCGAGCTTGAGCTCGGCGGTGATATCGCCGGCGACGCTTTCCGAACTCCCATACATCGGCGAGGAATCGATGACGCTGCCGCCGAGCCGCGCGAATTCGCCGAGGACCTCTTTCAGCGGCGCGCGCGCCGGCGGATCGGCGCCCACATCAAAAGTCTGCCATGTCCCAAGGCCGATCACCGGCAGCGATTCTCCCGAACGCGGGATCGGCCGACGGATAATCGACGCGGCCATTGAATAACCTCCAGTCAGCGCCGCGGTCCCGGCGCCGAGCGCCAGGCGAAACAACTGCCGGCGCGACATGCCTCTTGTGCGGATTAAGATCGCCATTCGAATCAATCTTGGTTACAATCTACGCCCTGGGCGCCCCCGGCGGCAAGCGCCGAGTGTTCGGCATCGGCCGATGGCCTGATCGGGAACCGTGCAGCGCCTTGGGCCGTTATGATCTCGTCGAAGTTCGCAAAACGCAGGGAGAAAAACAATGAGAATCAAAAGACTCGTGAATCTATGTCTGGCGCTCGGCTGGATCGCAATCTCGCAGTCGGGCACGCTTCACGCGGCAAGCGCCAACGCGGAAACGGCCAAAGCGACTTTTGCCGGCGGCTGCTTTTGGTGCATGGAGCCGCCGTTCGATAAGCTCGACGGCGTGCTCGCGACGATTTCCGGGTATGCGGGCGGCAAGAAGAAAAATCCGACCTATGAAGAGGTCTCCGCGGGTACCACGGGACACACGGAAGTCGTGCAAATTACCTACGACCCGAAAAAAATCGGCTACTCCAAGTTACTCGAAGTTTTCTGGCATAACATCGACCCGCTCACGCCCAATCGCCAGTTTTGCGACGCCGGCAGTCAATACCGCTCGGCGATCTTTTACCACGATCAAAATCAAAAACGCCTGGCTGAAGAATCCAAAGCAACCATTGCCAAGCGTTTCAAAACGCCCATCGTCACGGAAATCGTTCCGCTCACGGAATTTTTTCCCGCGGAGGACTACCATCAGGATTACTACAAGAAAAATCCCGTTCGCTATCAGGTTTACCGCTACGGTTGCGGCCGCGACCAGCGGCTCGAAGAGCTTTGGGGCGCGGCGCCAAAGTGATCGAGATCGAATAATGCCGGGAAAAGAGAAACGCGCTATGTGGGTGAGCTTCGTCGGCGCGCACCCTCGATGCTCCAGATGCCGGCGCCCCGGGTCGCCATATAGAGAAACACGAAACAATAAAATACCGCTTCCTCGCCCTTATTTTCGATGGGCCAGAAACCATTGGGAAAGTGACCTATGAAATACGCCGCCGCCATCTCGCCGCTGGCGATGAAAGCCGCATATCCGGCGAGCAAGCCGATCGTGATTAAAAACCCTGTGAACATTTCGATTGTTCCCGCGACGCCGAAGAGAGAGCTGAGCGGCGCCGCGGTCCCTTTGCCGTCGAGACCGCCGAACCAGCCGAAAACCTTCTGCGCGCCGTGGCAAGCGAAGAGCAAGCCGACAATCACGCGCATTAGCGCGTAAGCACGCGGAGAAAATTTGCCAAGGAACTTTTCCACGAAGAGATAAATTCCTTTCTTGTCTTTTTCTTCAGGGCGCCCGTGCGAATCCGAGACGTTTTGAACGACTTGAACGATTTGAACTGTTTGAACGGTTTCAACCGTCCGAATTAGAAGCCGATGCCGATTCCCACACCGAAGCCGCGGCGGAAGTCGCGGTCCCGGTTAAATTCGCGCTGTTGATCAGTCCGCACCTTGTCGACCTCCTCTTCCATTTGTTTGCCCACCCATTCAGCGCTTTCGATGATATCTTTGTCTGGAGCCATTTTTTCGGCTTCGAGCAGCGGCCGAGCTCTTTCTATTTCCTTGCGAATCTCGCCGTTCGGATCCCAGAAGGCATAATACCGCGTAGTGCGGTTCAAATATTCTATCCAGTCGGCGATATTTTTCATGCCCGTTTGAATCTGTTTCCGCCCCTGGGGCTGCTCTCCGCTGCGGAGCATGACCAAGCCCAAATAGAGTTGCGCCATCGCGTCGTCCTTATAAACGGACAGCGCCCGCTCGAAGGAGCGCCGCGCCTCATCGTACCTGCCAAGAGCATACTGAGCACGCCCTACATAGGTCCAGACACTCTCGCGAAAATTCCCCGATGAATAAATGTAATTCGGATCTTTCTCGACAGCCTGTAGGAGGTAGGCGAGCGCGGTTTCAGGGTCGTTCATTAGAAGCGCCCGCCGGCCGGACTGAACCTGCCCCGCCACTTGGAATGTCGCGCAGCCCGTCGTCAAAAAGATCAAAATCACCGCGAGCCATAGGAGTTCGCGCATGCGGAAAAGGCTAGTATTCAGCTGGGACGAAGTCAACGACAGGGCCGAAGGCCCGGTTCAAGGTTCAATGTTCAAAGTTCAACGTTGAGAACGTAAGCCACAGCTTGAACAACTCTATCAACTCACGACTCGTACCGTACTCCAAGGCTTTAAAGTCCGAAACTCCGGATCTTCTTACTTTGAACATTGAACCTTGAACGTTAAACTGCGCTTCGCGCTCCTTGCGTCTGAGCGTGCGCGAGCTTCTCCTGCCTGCGCCCCAGCCAAACGCTGTTGAACAACCAGACAAGCGAAAGCGGAACCGCGACGACGGAGATCCCGATCATACCTAGACCGGCGAATCCGAGACCGGCGTAAGCCCAGGCGCCGAGCTGATCGCCGGTTCGATAGATCACGGTATCGATGAAACTTTTCGCTTTGTACTTATCCTCCCGCGCAACGACGGTAAACAGCACTTCGCGCGTCGGGCGGGCAAAGGCGAAATTGCCGGCGCGCCGTAGCACCTGATAGATCACCAGCACAGTCATGATTGGCGCCAACGCCAAACCGCTGAAACCGATGACGCTCAGCGCGGGCAGCATGGCCAGCGTCAAACCGACGCCGATGACGCGCAGAACCTTCCCGGTCAGAAAGAGCTGCGCACCCAACGTAAGAACATTGACCCACAGATCGACGCGAGCAAAGAAAGCCGTGCGCGGGCCACGGTCGGCGAAGCTCTGCTTGGCGATCTCGGCCTGCTGGAAATAAAGAAACGTGGACGTAATGGTAAAGAGCAAAATGTACACGCCGAGGTTGGCCAGGTAGGGAGACTTGAATGCGTGGATGACGCCCGAGAGGACCGACCCGCCGATAGGCGGCTCATCGACCTGCGCCGCGGGCCGGCGGTGCAGTGCGTCCGACAAGCGCGACAGGCGCCGCACGCTGAAGACCGCCAGCTCGAGAAGCAACACCGACACGAGCAGTAGATATGTCGCCGGGACATCCTTCGCGAAAGCAGCGGTCAGGCTCGATCCCATGATGCCGCCGAGAGTCGCGCCGGCGGCGATAAAGCCGAACAGCCGTTTGCTCTGTTCGGTGTCGAAGACATCGACCATCACGGCCCAAAACACGGACACGACGAACAGATTGAAAACGGATGCCCAGATAAAGAAGGCGCGCCCGATCCAAACGTTTTGTTCGCTCGACGCCCCATGAAGGAGCAGGATGAATAGCAGCAGATTGGCGCCGAAGAAGCGGTACGTGAA
>DASWHT010000539.1:0-9071 GCA_036398075.1 Binatia bacterium
ACAGTTGCGGGGCAGCAGGGGAATTCCCTCCCCGCCATTCCCCTCACCATTTTGGATTTTCGATTTTGGATTTTAGATTATCGGTCCAAGCCTCATTGAGAGATCTTTGGGCCAATGGAATCCAAAATCGGCAATCTAAAATCGAAAATGGGCGGGGGGTGAAGAGCGGATCGAGTCACCCCTTTCCCTCAATTCCGTCCGCAGTTGGTAATGTTTACTTCGTTGGCCTCCTAAAGTCTTCCTGCTAATTTGACTCTTTCAAGCGAAAATCCACGGGAATCTTCACCCAGCTCGCGGTCGGCGCGTCGCCGTAGCGGGCAGGCGAAAAACGCCAGCGTTTGATGGCTTCGGCGGCGGCCTGATCCAAAAGGTAGCTACCCGAACTGAGATTTATTTCAACCAACTTGGATTTTCCTTCCTCGTCCACCAAGACGCGCAATAATACCCGACCTTCTTTGCCGTCTTTGCGCGCTGCTTCCGGGTAGTCGGGCGGTGGCGTATGACGGAAACTAACCTGGGTAAGCTGCATGACCGGCGAGCCAATGCCAAGTCCTGTAGCGAAGCCGTTTCCCGTCCCGCTTCCGGTGGGACCAAGCCCCAAAGCGCCCGTGCCCCCATTGGACTCACCGGTGCCGGCGCCTCGACCTCCTGCGCTGCGGCTTTTTTCATCCAATACGATTGCGCCCAACCGCGTGGATTCCGCAACCTCCGGCATTGGCGAGCTGGAGACGACGATGGGCGCGGCGATATTCGCAGCTGTCTCGACCGCTTGTTGGTATTTTGCCGTTGGGACGGCGGGTTCTACGGGTTCCGGTTGCCCGGGTACGATCTTGGGCGCGGAAGCCCTGCTTGGTTTCGGGGCGATATTCGTTTTCGCCGCTGGGAGATCGCTTCCCGTACCCTTTTCAGCCGCAGCGAAACTCGAAACCGTTACGGTCACGAATTCAGCTTTCACGTAAGTCGCGTGCGGCACCGGATAGGTGAGCACCATTGCCAGGTGGAGTGTGATTGAGACTATGAAAAATGAGGCCAACTTCATGCGATTCAACTTTTGGCCTCAAAAGAAAAATGACGGGAAAGATCGTGAAACCTTTCTCTCTTCTCCGGAGAGGCCGGTCAAGAAGCTCTTGGCAGGTTTCCTGGCTTAGGCTTGGACCTACTCGCCGCGCCTTCCCATCCTTCGACAGAACTCAGGACAGTGACTTAGGTTGCGGCTTTCGTGGCCATTACAGTGGCGGGACCGCGCCGGATTTGCACCGGACTTCCCTTGAGCCGTAGAGCTTGAAACTATGGGCCGGATAAATACACCCTGGCTCTCGGCGTGTCAAGAATTTTTTGGCTTTTTTTTCTAGCCTTGCGTCACATGATCAGCCAGAACACGATGGGGATGGTCACCACGGAGATGAACGTGCTCAGAACTACTATGGAAGCGGCTAGCTCGGGGTCCTGACGATACTTCTCGGTGAGAACGAAGTTGACAACGGCGGCGGGAAGACAGCCGTAAAGCAGCAAGACTTGGCGGTTGACGCCTTCGGCGCCGATCAACATTACCGCAAGGCTTGCGGCGGCGAAGCCGCCGATGATACGCACCAAAGCGCCGCCAAGCGCGTGGCCCCATTGCAGGGACGCGACGTTATACAGGCGATAGCCGAGGCTCACAAGCATTAATGGGATGATTGCTTGGCCGAGCATAGCCAGCGGCTGAAAAAGCAGTGCCGGAATACTCAACTGAAATAGATTGGCGCCGAGCCCCGCGATGGACGCGTAGATCAACGGCAGGCGAAAAACTTCCTGCCAATTGCCGCGGCCTTGCAGGATAAAGATGCCCAATGAGAACTGGAGAAACGTGCATATGACGAACAACAGCGTCGCCCGTTGCATACCGGCTTGTCCGAACGCGAACAGCGCCAGAGGCAGTCCCATATTGCCGCCGTTCATAAACAGAGCCGGCAAAGCAAAGCCGCGCGAGTGAAAGCGAAAAACGAGAAAATAAAGCCATATCAAGAGACCGACGCCAGCGTAGATCAGCAGCATGCCGCTAAGCAGTATCACCAGCTCCCCGGCATAAAGCGGCTTACCGGCCAGAGATGTGAATACCAGCGACGGAGTGCCGAGATATACGATGATTTCGGTGACTGATGCGAGGCTGATCTTTTTCCAGCGGGCGAAGGTGAAACCCAGTGCAATTAAGAAAAAGACCGGTATGACCGGCGAGAGTGGTTTGAATAGCTCCATGACTATCGCCGGGGGATCGGGTCCGCGCAATTACAAGGACGCAAACAACGTAAAGCTCAGGGCTTCGCTGATCTCGATGAGCGCGCCGCAATTGGCCAGCGAGATGCCGCCTTCGCGGCGATGCAGGTAGCTGCGCGCGAGGAGAGCGAAAAGAGAGAGACATAAAGCAACCCAAAGCGCTGGCGCGCCGGCGATGAAAAACCCAAAGCCCAGGCTCATAACGGTGGCAGCGACCAGATGCCAAGACCGCATGTTTTCAGCGACCCGCCGGACGGCATCATCAGCGACAGTGGTAGAACCGAATAGGAAAAGCACCAGGGACCAACGCGCCAAAAGCGGGGTAAGCAAGAGACTGAAAGCGCGGCTCTCGCCAATGGCTTCAATCGAGTGAATCTTGAAGAAAACTACCAGCAACACCGCGAGCAGCCCGTGGATATGCCAGCGATCAACGGAGTTCGTGGACGAGGTTGTTTTCGGCAAAGTATTGAAAGTTTCTTGAGTTCCGGCCAAATGATGCCCGCCGGTGGCCAAGATGAGGATCATTAGCAGGACCAAAGCGAGAATTTCGGTTGATAGATAGGGCGCAACTACGCGGTTGACGAGTACTAAGACGAGGCCCAAGAGGAGCCCAGCCAAGGGGAAGCACAAAACATCCAAGCCTGCCCGTCTAGCATCAGGTTTACTCGCGTCGCCGGCTAGTGTTAGGAATCTGAACGCGGCCCAGAAGTTTAACATCGTATCTTTTTCCCTTAGACCCCGCCGGCTGTCAATACAGTCAAATTATCGGGGTATTTCCTGTGCAAGATTGGGAGTCCGCGAAAGGGTTCTTCCACAGCAAATTTTTCACCGCAAAATCCCCTATTTAGAACAGTTTTTGGCTTTACTTCAGGCTCAATTTCGGGTATTATTTATCAGATTTGCTGAGTGTTCTAACCCCTTAACTTTACAAGGAAACTTTCTCGATCGCGACTGGAAGAATATGGCAGAATCAAAAATCCCGCAAAGTGACTACAAAGCAGAAAATATTAAGGTCCTTGAGGGACTCGAAGCCGTGCGCAAACGGCCCGGGATGTACATCGGCGACACCAGCGAGCGCGGTTTGCATCACCTCGTTTATGAAGTCGTTGACAATTCCGTCGATGAAGCGCTGGTGGGACATTGTGACAAGATCGAAGTCACAATTCATATCGACAACAGCGTTACGGTAGTCGACAACGGCCGTGGTATTCCCGTCGACATCCATTCCACGGAGAATGTTTCCGCCGCCGAGGTGGTCCTCACCAAACTTCACGCCGGCGGCAAGTTCGATAAAGTTTCATATAAAGTTTCGGGTGGTCTTCACGGCGTTGGCGTTTCCGTCGTCAACGCCTTGTCGGAAACTTTGGAAGTGGAGATCAAGCGCGATGGCAAAGTTTACCAGCAATCCTACAAACGGGGCGACCCGCAAGCGCCGTTGAAAGAGGTCGGCAAGTCTAAAGAGCGCGGCACCCGGGTGACCTTCAAGCCGGACGGAACAATATTTGAAGTTACCGAATTCAGTTTCGATACTTTGTCGCAAAGATTGCGCGAGCTGGCGTTTCTCAACCGCGGCGTCAAAATTACCATCGAAGACGAGCGCACGCAGAAAAAGCACGAGTTTTTCTACAAAGGCGGCCTCCTGTCCTTTGTCGAGCATTTGAACCGCGCCAAGACCGCCGTACATCCCAAGGTCGTGCACTTCGAGGGGGAGAAAGACGGCGTCGAGGTCGAAATCGCCATGCAATGGAACGATGGCTACACGGAAAATGTTTTCGCCTTCGCCAATAACATCAACACAATTGAGGGCGGCACCCATCTGATCGGATTTCGCTCGGCGCTCACGCGCACCATCAATAACTACGCCATCAACAGCGGCCAGTTAAAAAAAGACGACGAGAACCTTCAGGGTGAAGATGTTCGTGAAGGGCTGACCGCGGTCATCAGCGTCAAAGTTCCCGAGCCGCAGTTCGAAGGCCAGACCAAGACCAAGCTCGGCAATAGCGAAGTCAAAGGCATCGTCGAGGCTCTGCTCAATGAGAAGTTCGGCAGCTATCTCAGCGAACATCCTACCGACGCTAAAAAGATCGTCGTCAAAGGCGTCGAAGCGGCGCGGGTGCGCGAAGCGACACGCAAGGCCAAGGATTTGGCCCGCCGCAAGGGCGCGTTGGATTCGGGTTCGCTGCCGGGCAAGTTGGCTGATTGCCAGGAGCGCGATCCGGCGCTGAGCGAGCTTTATCTGGTTGAGGGTGATTCCGCCGGCGGTTCCGCCAAGCAAGGGCGCGACCGGCGCAATCAAGCGATCCTGCCGCTCAAAGGAAAAATTTTGAACGTCGAAAAGGCGCGCTTCGATAAGATGCTGTCGTCTCAGGAAATCCGCCTGATGATTATGGCCCTGGGCACCGGCATAAAGGAAGACTACGATGAGTCGAAGCTGCGCTACCATTCGATCGTCATCATGACCGACGCCGACGTCGACGGGTCGCATATACGAACGCTGCTCTTGACCTTTTTCTACCGCCAGATGCCGGAGTTGGTGGAAAGAGGGCATCTTTTTATCGCCCAGCCGCCGCTCTACAAAGTCAAGCGCGGCAAGCAGGAGCGCTATATCAAAGACGAAACCGGCCTGGAAGACTACCTGGTCGAGATCGGAACCGACGAAATTCGCGTCAAGACTTCGGCTGAGGGCCACGGCTTGGTCGGCCAACCGCTACAGTCCTTCATCAAGAAAGTCCTGCGCTGGGAAAGGCTGATGGCGGTGGCGGCGCGCAAGCGACGCAGCCGCGCGGTCATCGAGGGAGTGCTCTTGGAAGACGGTTTTTCGGAAGAGGCTCTCAAAGATCAAAGCACGCTCAAGAGATTACAATCCAACCTAGAATCCTACGTTGGCCTCGTCGCCCCAGACGAGGCGCCGCTTACTTGTTCGCTGGAAGAAGATGCCGAACATGGCTGCTTTAAGCTCATCTGCCAAACGCGATTCAATGGCACCGGGCTGCGCACGTTGGTCGACCGCGAGTTCTTGAACAGCGTCGAGTACAAAGAGCTCAAGCGGCTGCATAGCGAGTTGATGAGCCCGGGGGCGCCGCCCTATGCCGTCGAAAACGGCGAGCAAACGACAAAGCTCCGCTCCTTCGGCGAGCTGGCGGAACATGTCCTCGAAGCCGGGAAAAAAGGCCAATACATCCAACGCTACAAAGGGCTGGGAGAAATGAATCCGGGACAGCTCTGGGAAACCACGATGAACCCTGAGACTCGCGTGCTCTTGCAAGTGCGGATTGAAGACGCGGTGGAGGCCAACGATATATTCTCGACGTTGATGGGCGATGAAGTCGAGCCGCGCCGCAAGTTCATCGAAGAACATGCGCTGACGGTTAAGAATTTGGACATTTAGAAGTTCCAGCCGTTCCAATAGTTCCAAACGTTCCAGTCGTTGAGGATGATTTGAACTTGTTGAACGCCTGAACGATTTGAACCTCTATTATCGAATGTTATGGAAGCATCGCTAAAATCACAAAAGGTCCCAGTCTATATCGAAGACGAGATGCGCCAGTCCTTCATGGACTACGCCATGAGCGTCATCATCAGCCGGGCGCTGCCCGACGTGCGCGACGGCCTCAAGCCGGTGCACCGCCGGGTGCTCTACGCCATGTACGACGCGGGCAATACCCCAGACCGGCCGTATAAAAAATCCGCCCGCTTGGTCGGTGATATCATGGGTAAGTATCATCCCCACGGCGACACGGCGATTTACGATACCATCGTGCGCATGGCGCAGGATTTTAACCTGCGCTACCCATTAGTCGACGGCCAGGGAAATTTCGGCTCCATCGACGGCGACAACGCCGCGGCGATGCGCTACACCGAAATTCGCATGGCCCCGCTGGCGGAGGAAATGCTCGCCGATATTGATAAGGAAACCGTCGATTTCAACCCCAACTACGATGACTCGCTCAAAGAACCCGCGGTCCTGCCGTCGCGCATCCCGAACCTGCTTATCAACGGTTCCGCGGGGATCGCCGTCGGCATGGCGACCAATATTCCGCCGCACAATTTGCGCGAGATCATCGATGGTTTGGTGGAGCTGATTGAAAATCCCGATATCACCATCCGGCAGTTGATGAAACATATCCCAGGCCCGGATTTTCCCACCGGCGGCTTCATTCACGGCAAAGAGCCCATCGTGCAGGCGTATACTGAGGGCAAAGGCATTGTTCAGATGCGCGGCAAAGCCTTCACCGAAACGGTAAAACGCACGGGCAAAGAACAGATCATCATCAGCGAAATCCCCTACATGGTGAACAAGAAACGGCTGATCGAGCAGATCGCCGAGCTGGTCAACGAGAAAAAAATAGAAGGGATCGCCGATATCCGAGATGAATCCGACCGCGACGGCATGCGCATCGTCGTAGAACTGAAACGGGATACGCTAGCCGACATCGTTATCAACCAGCTTTACAAGCACACGGGACTCCAGGACTCCTTCGGCATCAACATGCTCGCCATCGTCGACGGCCGGCCCAAGATTCTCAATCTCAAAGAAGCCCTGAAGTGCTTTATCGACCACCGCAGGGAAGTGGTGACCCGGCGCACCGCTTACGATCTGCGCAAGGCGGAAGAGCGGCTGCATATTTTAGCAGGCTTGCGCATCGCGCTGGATAACCTGGACGCCGCCATCACGTTGATCCGCAATTCTCAGGACCCCAAAGTGGCCAAGGACGGTTTGATGGCCAATTTCGGCTTGAGTGAAATTCAGGCGCAGGCAATCCTGGATATGCGCTTGCAGCGGTTGACGGGCCTGGAGCGCGATAAGATTTTGCAGGAGCACCGGGAGACTGTCGAGGTGATCGCGAAACTGCGCGCCATCCTGGCGGATGAGAAGGAAATCTACAAAATTATCGTCGACGAATTGAAGGAGATCAAGAAAAACTACGGCGATGAGCGGCGCACGCAGATCGTCAACCGGGCCGAAGACATTTCCATCGAAGATCTCATCGTCGACGAAGACATGGCGGTGACGATCTCCCACGAGGGCTATATCAAGCGCAACGCCGTGACCCTCTACCGGGCGCAGCGGCGCGGCGGCAAGGGAAAAATCGGCACGACCACCAGGGAAGAGGACTTTGTCGAGTATCTGTTTATTGCGTCGATGCACTCCTACATCTTGTTCTTCACGAGCTTCGGCAAGGTCTACTTGATCAAAGTTCACGAACTGCCCCAGGCGAGCCGCGCGGCCCGCGGCAAACCCATCGTCAATCTTCTAAGCCTTGAGCCGGGAGAAAGAATCTCGGCGTTCCTCTCGGTGCGCGAATTTCAAGAGGGCCGTTATGTAGTTTTCGCGACCAAAAAGGGTCTGATCAAAAAGACCACGCTGATGCAATATTCCAACCCTCGCGCCAACGGCATCCGCGCCATCTCCCTGGAGGACAAAGACGAGGTGATCGGCGTCAGGCTGACCGATGGGCAACAGGAGATCATTCTTTCCACCGCTGACGGACAGAACATTCGCTTCAAGGAAGAGCAGGTCCGGCCAACGGGCCGGGGAGCCTACGGTGTGGTGGGCATGCGCCTGGACGAAGGGGACTGTGTGGTCAGCATGGAAATCTTGAGCCTGGGCGCTGATATTCTGACCGTGTCGGAAAACGGCTTCGGCAAACGCACGAAGGCCGATGAGTACCGCATCACTTCGCGCGGCGGCAAGGGCATTATCACGATGAAGACCACTGATAAGACCGGCCGCGTGGTCGGAGTGCAGCAAGTCACCGAAGAGGATCAACTTATGCTCGTCACCAACAAAGGCAAGATCATAAGGCTGCGCATCGCGGACATTCGCGTCATCGGCCGCAACACCCAAGGGGTGCATCTGATCGATGTAGAAGAGGGCGAACGAGTTGTTTCGCTGGCGCGGCTCGCGGAGAAAGAAGAAGACGAAGGAGACGGAGAAAACGGCGGAGAATAAGTTTTGCCGCTCTTGCCGTGAATACGAGATTTATGCGGCGGCTCCGGTCATGCTATGAGCCCACGCTTACCCGTAGGGCGTTAATCCCGCCTGAAAAGGATTTTTTCCGCCGTGAGTAGAACCATTGGCATCATTGGCGCTGGCGGCTGGGGCATCGCCCTGGCGAGACTGCTCGCCGACAAAGGCGAGCAGTTGACGCTGTGGTGCCATGGCGCGGACAGCTATGAAGAACTCGAACGGAAGCGAGAAAGTTCCGCATATCTTGCCGGCATCATTCTGCCGCCGGCGGTGAAGATCACGCGGAGGCTCGCGGAGGCCGTGGCGGAGAAATTTTTGGTAATCTGCGCGGTTCCCTCTCACGCGATGCGCGAAGTGATGACGCCGGCAGCGCCTCATGTCGCCGCCCAGGCGCGCATAATTTCCGCCGCCAAGGGACTGGAGGAAGAGAGCCTCAAGACGATGGGCGAGGTTTTAAGCGACATCTTTGGCGCGTCGCGCAAGTCCAGCCATGGGTTTTTATCGGGGCCGACATTTGCGATTGAGGTCGCTCGCGGTCTGCCCGCGGCGGTAACGGTTGCCGCCGATAACGAGGAGATCGCCGCGGAAGTCCAGGAAACCCTGAGCACGCAGAACTTTCGCGTGTATACTTCGCGCGACGTCGTCGGCGTGCAGATGGGCGGCGTGGTAAAAAACGTCATCGCTATTGCCGCCGGTATCAGCGATGGATTGGGACTCGGTCAAAACGCCCGCGCCGCCTTGATCACCCGGGGTTTGGCGGAGATGACGCGGCTCGCGGTTCGCATGGGCGCGGAGCCACTGACGTTGGCGGGACTGCCTGGTCTCGGCGACCTGATTCTCACCTGCG
>DASWHT010000540.1:0-4209 GCA_036398075.1 Binatia bacterium
CTTCGGGAATATACTTCGGTTGCGGACCGACCCCAACTCCGGCGTCGGCTACTCGATGTGATCGACCGAATGCTTTTCTTGGGACTCTACGGCACCGATCGAATTATCCAAGAGCATGAGCGGGACTAAACGGGCAACAGAGCAGCAACAGGCACTCTTCTTGATTCCGCTGAAGGCCCCCACGTTTTTGAAGATCAGGAGAAGGGTAAGGCATGCCTAATTGCCTTTTCAGCCGTTGCTGTTTTGCCCCACTCATGCCGGCACCCCAAAGACCCTCTCTTGAATATCATCAGTAGTCTAAAAAGCACAAAACCCGGCTGGGGCCGCCAGTCCGGGCGATGATGCAGAATCAAAGATGTGACCGGCTCTGGAGACCCAGCTGTGGTTCGTAGTCAGAGGACGTGAATCGTGATCGTGGCTCGTGATCGTGAAAGACTCAACCGCAAATCACGCCCTGGCCCCAGAACCGAGCTAATTAGCCGCCGATTCTACTCGCGAAAATGGGGGCGTCAAACGGTATTTTCGTGACTCGTGAAACGTGATCGTGGGCCAAAACAAATAACGTGATCGTGTTCGCGGGTCGTGGAGGTGCGCCGGCTGAATGAAATCAAGCACGGTGGCGCGGCGCTGCCATATTTTGCCGCTCTTTCCTTTACCAAAAAACCGATCTTATGGCGCTTGGGCTCGGGCGGCGTCATGAGCTGACGAATCGCGTCAAAGACACCCTTAAAAAACTGAGCGTCGTATTTCTTTTCCAGAGCTGCAAGTTTTCGACCGTCGCGGAAGCGGCGCGGGGTAACACGGAAGTGGCACTCATGTTTTCCACGTGAGTATGATAATCATACTTTTGCGGAATGTCACACCTAACATCAGTCTGCCGGCCGCCGGACGTCCGATTTGACATCGCAATTTGCGAAACGTCTTGCAATCGAAGCCTTCTTGCGGGCTGGATTTTCGGGCGACGAGATAAGATGATTGTATCCCCGGTTTTCTTTTCTTTCCCGAAGGTAAAACATCTGATAGGGTCCCCCCGAAGAGCTTACTCGGCATGGCAAAAACCGAAGCGATACGCGATCAGGCAATCCCGCTTGATCCCACGGTGCGGGCGTTGGGAGTGGTTTCACTGCTCAACGATTTCTCAAGTGAAGTTGCCGTCCGTACCCTGCCCCTTTTCCTGGCCAACGTTTTGGGCGTGAAGATCGGGATCATCGGGCTCATCGAAGGGATCGCTGAAAGCACGGCGACGCTTCTCAAGCTCCTCTCGGGATACCTTGCAGATCGCTCCGGCCGAAAAAAAGCCCTGGCCTTGTGGGGCTATGGTTTTTCCAATCTTACCAAGCCGCTCCTCTACTTTGCTACATCCTGGGGCCTGGTGCTTGCGGTGCGTTTCCTGGACCGGGTGGGCAAGGGCGTTCGCACGGCGCCGCGTGACGCACTGATCGCCGATATCACGCCGCCTGAGCTACGAGGCCGCGCATTCGGCTTTAACAAAGCGATGGACAAAGCCGGGGGCTTTCTTGGCCTCATAGTGGCTGCCGGCGTGCTTCACTTAACCCAGCAAGACACCATCACGCTCACCCGCGAAAGTTACGAGTGGCTGGTGCTGCTCGCCGTGTTGCCTGGTTTTGCGGCCGTCGGCGTAATGGCCTGGTGGGTGGAGGAACGGCCCAAAGCTCCCGTGAAAAGCTCTCCCGTTTTGATCTGGTCCGAGATGAACGGCCGGTTCTGGGCTTTCATCGGCGTCTTGACTCTCTTCATGCTCGGTAACTCCAGCGATGCTTTTCTCATGCTCCGAGCCCAAACCGTTGGGTTTTCCACCGTTGAAATATTTCTGGTCGTCGCCGCGTTCAGTCTTGTGGTCGCTCTTACCTCGACAAAAGGGGGAACGCTCTCCGATACTTTCGGCAGGCGTGGTTTAATAATCGCGGGCTGGCTGATCTATGCTCTCATCTATTTCGGCTTTGCCTTTGCGTCGGCCCGTTGGCATATATGGATTCTCTATGCGGGGTACGGCCTCTACTATGGGGCTTTTTTGGGAGCGTCCAGCGCGTTGATAGCAGACTTGGTCTCCGAGCCACTTCGTGGCACGGCCTACGGAATTTTCAACGCCGCCTTGGGCGTAGCGGCATTTCCGGCGAGCCTTCTCGCAGGACTGCTCTGGGACTGGTACGGCCCCGCGGCACCATTCCTCTTCGGAGCCGCGCTCGCAGTTCTGGCTACAATCGGTTTGCTCATGATTCCACTGCGGCGGTGATGCGCCGCGCGTGGCACCGCCAGGTTCTCTAGCCAAGAGGCGCGTTATTGCCGAAACCGCACCCCTCCCCCGAGGGTCTCAAAGACGCTACCAAAGGGACGTTCCCACAAGTCGCAGCCCGATCAACCCCAGCGCGATGGCGAGGCTGCGAATAATCCAATTCCCATGGAGACGGTGCGAAAGCCAGGCACCGACTTGAGCGCCGAGGATGGCGCCGATGGAGAGTGCGATGGCGCGGCGGATGCCGTGGTGAAACAGTCCGGCGGCGATGTGTGTGGCGCTACCGGTAAACGCGGTGATCGTTAAAACAAACAATGATGTCGCCGTCGCGATATGGACCGGGAAGCGCAAGAGATAAACCAGGGCCGGCACGTAGAGAAATCCTCCGCCGATGCCGAAGAAGCTTGAGATAAACCCAAAAATCGTGCTCAGAACCACGCCGGCGAGTAAAGTGGCAGCGTTTAGTTTCGAAATGCTCGGGGCATCGAGACTCGCTTGCGCAACTCGCACCGCGCCCTTCTCGGCGGGATTTAAGGCCAGAAAGCCGGCGACGCAAATCAACAGCAAACCGAAGACCAAGTTGAACTTAGGCCGGCTTACGGATGTGGTAGCGATGGCGCCGGCAATGGCGCCTGGTACGGTCGCAGCGGCGAAGATTGCTCCCGATTTGTAATCGATTCTTTTCGATCTCGCGTAGGCGAGGGTTCCCGAGAGGGCGTTAAAGAAAACCACAGCCAGAGAAATACTCGTAATCGTTTCCGGGGCTTCAGCGGGATAGAGAAGTAGCAAAGCAGGAGCAAGCACAAAACCGCCCCCGGCGCCGATGAGAGCGCCGTAGCCGCCGGCAAGAAAACCCAGCGGAATGAGCAAGAAAAGTTGGAGATACTGATCCATCAGTCACTCTTAGCAACAGACGGACGCGCGGTAAACCGCAACGGTTGCTGCTTGAATAGTCGCAATTGTTTTTCCCCTCCGTCGTCGAGTCGTTCAAGGTCGCGGTGCTCACTCCTTGCCAACCCGCAATTTGTCGTGTGCTGCTCACAATTTGGGCACACTGCACAAACATTCAGCATTTCTTCACCAATCTCTAACTCAATGCGCGTCGCCGAGTTTTGATGGGTTAAGCATAAAAAAGACATAAAATTCTATGTCTATGAGAATAATAAATCATAAAAAAATTTAGTTAATCGGACTAAGGCATGCAGGTTGCTTAGTGGGTCGCGATTTTTTCAATGATGGTTTCTGAACACCAAATCGTAACGAAAGAGAGGCTTTTATGAAAATGGTCGAAGCGATCGTGAAGCCGTTCAAATTGGAAGAAGTGAAAGAGGCGCTCACTAAAGCCGGCGTCCAGGGAATGACGGTGGAAGAGGTCAAAGGCTTTGGTCGCCAGAAAGGACACACCGAGCTATATCGCGGCGCCGAATATTCCGTCGATTTCTTGCCGAAGGTGAAAATTCAGATCCTGGTCGCCGACGATCAAGCGGCGAAGGTCGTCGCGGTCATCACCGATAGCGCCAAGACCGGCAAGATCGGCGATGGGAAAATTTTTGTGTCCAATGTCGAAGAAGTCATTCGTATCCGCACGGGAGAAAAAGGCGCGGACGCCATTTAAATAGGGAAGGTCTCGACCAAAGGAGGGAATCTACAATGAATATCGAAAAAAAACTTGGCCATTTTGTATCTGTGTCGGTCGCGCTGGTGTGGCTCGTCAGCGCGGGCATGTCACTCGCGCAGGATGCTCCGACTCCCGGGGCGGCGGCGCCGGCGAAGGTAGAAGCGCCGGCTGCGCCTGCGGCCGAGGCGAAGAAGGGGGATCCGGGCGCGGCGCCGGCGCAGTTTACCCAGGGGCTTTTGGAGCAGATTGGCGGGGCCAAGGTGGCAGCGGATACGATGTGGACGCTGATCGCGGCGATGCTGGTGTTTTTCATGAACCTGGGTTTCGCTTCAGTCGA
>DASWHT010000541.1:0-2199 GCA_036398075.1 Binatia bacterium
GCGAGCGTCTATGGCGGCGTTGTCGCCGCGCCCGCGTTTGGCAACATTGCCCGCGGCGCGCTGCGCTATCTGGCAGTGGCGCCAGGCAAGACCGACCCCATGCCGGCCACGGCCGGGCCCGCGGAGCCAGCGCTACGGCGGGCACTGACGAAAGAAACGACTCCGGACGCCGACGCCCGTGAGAACGGAACGCCGGACTTCCTCGGACTTAGCCTGCGCGAGGCCGTGGAAAAAGCGCGCGCCATCAAAGTCAACGTCAAAATGCATGGGCATGGTCATGTGATCAAACAGCATCCGCTGCCGGGGGCGGTTTGGACCGAGAGCCGGGAATTGGTTCTCAATCTGCAAGGGTGAGGCGATGCGTCTTAGAGAGTTGCTGGCCCTGGAGGAGATCGAAGCAGTCGAAGGCGATATAGAGCGAGAAGTGGCGGGGTTGGCCTACGACTCGCGTCAGGTGGGGCCAGAGTATGTCTTCTTTGCCATTCGCGGCGAAAAAGCCGATGGCCATGATTTTCTGCAGCAAGCCGCCGGCCGCGGTGCCGCAGCGCTGGTGGTGGCGCAGCCGGCGCCGCGTCCCGACGGCACGGTCTTGATTCGCGTGCGCGACGTGCGCCACGCATTGGCTTGTTGGTCGGCGCATTTTTTCGGCGCGCCCAGCCGCCGGTTGAAACTCGTTGGCATTACCGGGACGAATGGGAAAACGACTTGCAGTTATCTAGTGGAATCCATCGCCGCGGCGGCGGGCCTGGCGCCGGGGGTCATCGGCACAATCAGTTACCGCTACCAGGGCCATGAGGTTCCATCGCACCATACCACGCCGGAATCCCTCGACCTGGAAATGCTCATGGCGGAGATGTTGCAGGGGGGAGCAAAAGCGGTGGTGCTGGAAGTTTCCTCCCATGCGCTGGCGCAGGAGCGAGTGCGCGGCCTGGAATTCGACGCGGCATTGTTCACGAATCTTTCCCGCGATCATCTCGATTACCACGCGGACATGGACGATTATTTCGCCGCCAAGCGAAAGCTCTTCACGGATCATCTGGCGAACAGCGCCAAGCCGGAGAAAAGCGCGGTGATCTACGGCGCGGACCCGCGGGGCGCCGAGCTGATCGAAACAATCCGCGCCAAACGGATCGATATCTGGAGTTACGGCGAAGGATCTCAGTGGGATGTCCATCCGTTGGCGGTCGAAAGCGACGTGGCGGGTCTGCGGGGAAAGATCCGCGCCAAGGAACGCACCATTGAGTTCGCGTCGTCAATGATTGGCGCGGCCAACCTACAGAATATTCTGGGCGCGACCGGCGTGGCCTGCGCGTTGGGGCTGCCGTCCGATGCAATCGCCACTGGCATCGAGCACCTGAAGGCCGTTCCTGGACGGTTGGAGAAAGTCGAAAACCAACGGGGTGTTTCAGTGCTGGTGGATTATGCCCATACGCCGGACGCGCTGGAAAAAGTTCTCACCGCGGTGCGGCCGCTGACGCAAGGCAGAGTCTTCGCCGTGTTTGGCTGCGGTGGCGACCGGGACCGCGGCAAGCGGCCGGTCATGGGCGAGATTGCCGCGCGCCTGAGCGATATCGCGATCGTGACCTCAGATAATCCGCGCAGTGAAGAGCCTATGAGCATTATCGCCGAGATCGAAGCGGGCCTGGAGAAAAGCGGCAAAAGAAAAATTGCCGGGCCGAAAGGCAATAGCGGCAACCCGAAACTCGAATTGGAAAATGGTTATTGGGTGGAAGCGGACCGGCGTGAAGCGATTCGGATCGCGCTCCGCTCGGCGCGGCCGGGCGATCTGGTATTGATCGCCGGCAAAGGACATGAGGACTACCAGATTCTCGGCAAGAAGAAAATTCATTTCGATGACCGGGAAGTGGCGCGGGAGGAACTGGGCGGACTGTAATTCTGCGGTTCAAAGTTCAACGTTCAAGGTTCAAGGTTCAAGGTTTCGATCTTGGGTCCGAATCTTTCTACCTTGAACTTTGAACATTGAACCTTGAACTGAATTTTTCGCCGCGCCCTAGTGGCGATGCGCGGAAAAGATGGTGAGCTTGACCGGTGACTCAAAAAAAACATGTCCTGGACCATAGATGAGATTCTGGCGGCCACCGGCGGTAGGATCGCGCGGGAGGCAAAGCAAAACCTATTTGGCGAAGTCGTGACGGATTCGAGCAAGGTCAAAAAGGGATCGGTTTTCGTCGCTCTGAA